>NZ_JBSFJC010000009.1:0-114250 GCF_053597855.1 Kitasatospora sp. NPDC001225 | reverse complement strand
GATTCGCGGTTGTTGACGGTGCCGTCGCCGAAGCTGTTGCTGGTGTTGGCGAACAGCGAGCCGGTGCCGTCGGTGCCGTTGTTGAGGTCGCTGGTGGACTGGCCGCCGCGACCGGCGTCCTTCAGCTGGTAGTTCGAGCCGCTCTGGGTGGTGGCCAGCGAGACCTGGCCGACGAAGATGCCGTTGCCGGTGCCGGCCGCGGTCTCGATCGTCTCGTGGGTGGCGAGGACCCGGCCGTCGGCCGCGTCGGTCACCAGGATCTGGCGGCTCGGGGTGCCGTCGGCGCGCTGGCCCTCGACCGTGGTGCGGTACGCCAGGCGCGGGTTGCCGTCGGTGGCCCAGACCACCAGCTCGGCCTTGCCGGCCTGGTGGACCTCGGTGAGCGGCGACTCGTCGGCGTCGGCGCGCGCCCCGATGGTGGCCTTGACCCCCGCGGTGACCTGCGTGGCGGCCCGGTCAGCGGCGATCTTCGGGGTCGTGTTCGGCAGCGCGATCCGGGCGGCGACCGCCTTGTCGACCGACTTCACCGAGCCGTCGGCCTTCTGGTGGACGACCAGGTCGCCACCGATCACCGGCAGGCCGGCGTAGGTGCGCTCGAAGCGCAGGTGGCGGGTGCCGTCCTTGTCCACCGCGGCGTCCTTGGCGACCAGCTGCTCCTTGTCGCCGAGCTTGAGCGCCTTGGCCAGCTGGCCGGCCTGACCGGCCGCCAGCTTGAGCGCGGTCGCGTGCTGCTGGGCGGCCTGGGCCTGCAGCGAGGGGGTGGGAGCGGCCTGGGCGGCGGTGCTCACCTGGATCACACCGGTCAACAGGGCCGTGGCCGAGAGTACGGCGACGGCCGCGAGCTTACGCTTCACGTACGAGTCCTTCCGGGAATCCGCGTCTGGGCGCGGTCGCACCGCGTCCCGGGGGGCCGGGTCGGCACCTGTGGGGCGGGACGGGCACTGACGTGCGGGAACCCCGTGCAGTCGAGCGGTTCGCCACCGATGGGTGGGGGGTGGGGCTACCGCTGGGGGATGACCAGAAGCATGACAATCCAGCAGGTGAATTGACAGGTCTTGCTCAGCAATTGGCCAGGTCCCGCCATCGGGTAAAGAGCCTCCAATCAGCAGACGAACCCGGGCAATTCACCACATCCCGCCAAGGGCTCCGACCCGAACGACGCCCGGTCGCCTGCACCTACGGGAATCCACCCGCCGCCCGCCGCACGCCGACCCGACGAGCGGGCCCGGCCGGCCGTCGATCGACTTTTACATGTGTGTAGAAGACTCCATACGGTTCCTTGACACGCCGGTGGCGAGGTCCCGCCACCCGGACCCCCTTGAACACCGGGAGGTCGTCTGCTAATCAGCCGACCGTCACCGCCCGGACCGCAGGACCACTTCCCTGTGCGCGAGTTGGGGGACGGCGGCAGAGGGAAGCGACGGCACGGCGGCACTGGAGCCCACGGCTCCTCTTTCACGGGGCGGTGGTGGTGGTCACCGGCAGCCTCACAGGCCGCTCGCGCACCCCGCGCCGCGAATTCTCACGCCTCGAGCGGGCCCCTACTGCAGCCGCCACTCCTGGGCGGCGTTGCCGGGGGTGCAGGAGACCATGGTGACGGCGCTGCCGGGGCCGTTGTTGGTCATGCAGGACTGGTTCTGGTAGTCGCCCAGCGTGTACGAGCCAGCCGAACTGCCGGTGCGCATCGTCCAGTTGGTGAGGAAGCTGAGGCCGTTGCTCAGCACGACCTTCCCGTCCATCGTCTGGACCAGCTGCGGGCCGCCGTTGTTGCAGGCGTTGAACAGGATCCACATGCCGGGGTTGGTCGAGCGCACCCAGCCGTACTGCGCGTGACCGCCGACGACGATCGGGTTGTCGCCGTTCAGGTTGTCGTCGCGCATCCCGATCGCTCGGCCGTCCTTCGCGCTGACGATGGTGCTCCAGCTGGTGCCGCCGCAGGACGCCGGTCGGCCCGGGCTCTGCGGGGCGCTGGTGGTCCCGCCGTTGGCGCTCTGGGCCGGAGGCTGAGGGTTCTGGTTGGCGGGCGGGTTGGGCGGGTTGCCGCCGCCGGGCTGGCTCCCCTGACCGGCCGACGACGCCCCACCGGCGGCCGCGCCCGTACCACCGGTCCGGGCGCCACCCGAACCGGCCGAGGCGCCCGAACCGCCACTGCCGCCCTGACCACCGGCGGCCGGCACCGGGGGGACCGGGACCTGCGGCTGGTTCTGGGCGGCGCCGGGCGCCGGCTGGTCGGGGCCCGGGGTGGCCGCCGGGGTGTCGGTCGGCGCCGGGGTGGTCGGCGCGGTGGTGGTCGCGGGCGCCGAGGTGGCGGTGCCCGGGTTCGCGGGGGCGGTGACCACCACGGTCGGCTGGGCGCCGGGTGACTGGGCCGCGTCGGTGCCGCCGGCCCCGCGGTCGACCAGCAGGACGGTCGCCGTGCCCATCGAGATGACCACGGGGATGACGACGGGCACCAGCAGGGTGCGCCGGGACCGCCGCCGACCGGGTTCGGTCTGCGCCTGCGGCTCCACCTTCGCCACCTCGTCCGGTGCCGGGGCGCCGCCCGCGGCGGGCACCACCACCGCCCCGCCCTTGACCAGCGCCACGGCCGCACCGCCCTGGGCCGGCCCCGCCGCACCGTCCTTCGCGGGCTCCGCGGCACCGCCCTTGGCCGCCGGGACCGCACCACCCGGGACCGCACCGCCCTCGGCCGCCGGGCCCGCACCGGGCCGGAGCGGGAGGGTCCCGCTGTCGGCCGCGCCGGCCTTCCCCGGCGTCTGCCCGCCGCCGGCGAAGCCCTCCCCCGCGAGCGCCGCCCGGACCGCCCTCGCCATCTCCGCCGCGTCCGCGTACCGCTCCTCGGGCTTCTTGGCGAGCGCCCGGGCGACCAGTGCCCGTACCGGCGCCGGAAAGGTGTCCGGCAGTTCCGGCACCGGCTGGTTGACATGCTTGAGCGCGATCTGGAGCGGCCCGTCACCGGAGTACGGCGGCTCGCCGACCAGCAGTTCGTAGCAGACCACGCCGATCGAGTACAGGTCGGTGGCCGGTCCGAGGTTCACGCCCTCGGCCTGCTCCGGGGACATGTAGAGCGCGGTGCCGATGATCGCGAACGGGGCGGTGAGCTTGGTGCTGGCGAGCGCCCGGGCGATGCCGAAGTCGGTGATGGCCACCCGGCCGTCCGAACGCACCATCAGGTTGGACGGCTTGATGTCCCGGTGGACGATCTCCCGCTGGTGCGCGG
The DNA here is from genome assembly GCF_053597855.1 of Kitasatospora sp. NPDC001225. Classification (NCBI taxonomy): domain Bacteria; kingdom Bacillati; phylum Actinomycetota; class Actinomycetes; order Kitasatosporales; family Streptomycetaceae; genus Kitasatospora; species Kitasatospora sp. NPDC001225. The sequence goes on along the minus strand of NZ_JBSFJC010000009.1, from coordinate 111,030 downwards.
CGTGCAGCGCGTCCAGGGCTCCGGCCACCAGGTCGAGGGTGCGCTCGACGCCCATCGGTCCGGTGTCCTTGAGCACCCGGTCCAGCGGACGGCCGTCGATCAGCTCCATGACGATGTAGGCGCAGCGCTCCTCGCCGTCCCCGCCGCTCTCGCCGTAGTCGTGGACGCCCACCACACCGGGGTGGTCGACCGCGGCGACCAGCTGGGCCTCGCGGCGGAAGCGCTGGGCGGAGGTGTCGTCCTCCAGCAGCTCCGAGCGCAGGATCTTGACCGCGACCCTGCGCGCCAGCACGGTGTCCTCGGCCTTCCAGACCGAGCCCATGGCGCCGCCGCCGATCTTCTCGACCAGCTCGTACCGCCCGCCGAGCACGGTGCCCGCGCCGCTCATACCCCTGCTCCCCCGTGTCATGACCCCACCCCCGCGGGTCGTCGGCACACAGTGTGCCAGAGGGTGTCGTGGACTCAGTCGTGCAGGTCCGAAAAGGAATTGGGCGTGAGTTGTCAGTCCTTGAGGAAATATCGAGCACGGTCCGCGACTTCCCGGACGGCCGAGACGACCGCGTGGGGCCGGTCGGCCTGGATGGCGTGACCGGCGCCGAGCACCGTGCCGTGCGTCCCCCGGACGGCGCTCCTCGCGACGCCCGCCTGGAGGGCGGTCCAGCGGACGCGCATCGCCCTGGGCAGCCCCCGGGTCGCGCTCAGGACGGCCAGCGGCGCCTCGGTCGGCGGAGCCCCGGCGCGGCGACGACGGAGCTCGGGGACGGCGGCGGCGGTCAGCCCCAGTTCGGCGAGGAGGGCACGCCGCTGGTGCCGGTGCGCTATCACGGCCGCCTCGGCCCGGGCGAGCGGCTCCTCCGGTTCGGGCGAGGTCGGCGACAGCGCCGTCCGGTACAGCCAGAGCCGGTTCAGCGCGGCCTCGGCGACCTGGATGGACCGCGGCTGGAACTCCTCGTGGGCCGGGTCCACGAGCACCTGCCCGGCCACCAGCTCCGGCCGCTGCCAGGCGAGGAGTTGGGCCAGCTGACCGCCCCAGCTGTGCCCGACCAGGAGGGCCGGACCCGCGTCCAGGTGCCGCACGAGAGCGGCCAGGTCGGCGAGCTGGCCGTTCAGCGCCGGGGCGGTGGACCGCTCGGGCTCGCTGGCCCCCAGCCCGGCCCGGTCGTACGCCACGACCCTCCCGTACCGGGCGAGTTCGGGCAGGACGGCCGACCAGGTGAGCGCCGACGTCCCGGCGCCCGCGATCAGGACCACCGGCACGGCGCCGCCCCGGCCGGCCTCCACCCAGTGCAACGCCCGTCCGTCCCGGTCCAGTTCGCCGGTGCGCACGCCGCCGGGCAGGTGCTCGCCGAGCGCCCGGGCGACGGCCTCCTGGACGCTCCGCAGACCCGGCCCGGCGGGCTTTCCCCGCGTGCCCTGACTGGTGTTCATGTGCCGTCCCCCTGGATCCCTCGTTCGGCCCCGTTTCCCCCGGGCCTGGTTCCGACCGGCCTGCGAGCGGCCTCGGGCAGTCCTCAGACCTGTCCGGGACCGGTCTCAGGCAATCATCAGACCGGCCCCGGACAGTTCTCCGACGGCCCCTCAGCTTGCCGTTTAACCCTGGTGCGCTTGGTGTTTCTTGATCGTCTTGGCGCGTTTGACGGTCTTGCCGACGTCATGGCGCTTGGCTCGGTGCTTGTTCTTCGAGCCTGGAGGCCGTCCTGGCCCCGGTCGGGACGGTTTCGGTGCGGCTGCTGGGCAGGTGGCTGTCGCGCGGATGTTGCGAAACCCCCGGCGGACGCGGGCAGGGGTGAGGCGCCGTTGCTCGGCCGGTCGTTCCCAGGGCCTGCGGAGGTCCTCGGTGAGGGGCCGGGTGAGGCGGAGCTGGGTGTGGGCGGCGATGATCAGCCAGGTCCACAGGTCGGCAGTGTCCGCGTGGCGAACCTTCGGGGCGGTCCAGCCCAGGGTCTGCTTCATCAGCCGGAACGTGTGCTCCAGGTCGAATCTGCGGAGGAACAACTGCCACCAGCGGTCCACGTCCGTCGGCGTGGCGCCGGCGGCCGAGCACCACAGCCAGACCGGCTTCGGGTCGCGATCGCCCGGCAGTCGCTCGACCTGCAAGCGCACCAACGTTCCGTGCAGGACGGGCAGTTCTTCCTCGGTGCGCTCCAGCCAGGGGCCTCGGTGGGTGAGCCGGGGGTGCATCCGGTCCCAGGCCATCGCCTCGGCCTTGCCGTAGCGGGTGGTGTCCGTAGCCGTGGTGACGTCGGGCTGGTGCCAGCTTTCGGGCTTGGCGAAAGTGAGGACGCCGCCGTGTCGGCGGGGCCGCCCGACCTTCGGTCCGGGGCGGGCCGGGCCCGGATCGCGGAGCATGACCCGGTCCGAGCGAAGCCGTCCGACAAGCACGACCGGCAGGTCGGCCAGGGCGTGGGAGAGGTAGGCGACATCGTAGCCGGAGTCCATGACGACCAGCATCTGTGGATCGTCCGGCGTCCACTGTCCTGCCCGGATCAACCGCTCGATGACGTCACGTAGTTGGATGGTGGTCACGAGCGTTGCGTCGTCCGCAGGGCCCAGTCGCACGGCGTCCAGCAGTGCGACCCAGGAGGTGCGTCCGGCTTCCAGGGCGGCGACGAAGGAGTAGGGCCAGCCGGGGACGAGCTGATCGCGGGTGCGATCGCCGCGTCCATAGACGTGGCAGAAGAGACGGTTGTTGCTGGTGGGGGCATCGGGCCGCAGCCAGTTGGACACGTCGACGGCCAGCATGATCCACCCGTCCGCCGCCTTCGGCAGCGGCAGCTCGGCCAGGGCCCGGCGCAGGCGCGTCGGCTCCAACCAGCCACGGTCCAGCGCCGCATACAAGGCGCCGTGCCCGCGCCGGTGCTCGACGGCCAGTGACAGCTCGACCAAAGTCTTGACCGGGCCGTCCGCGCACAGCACCGCATCCGTGAGCTCGAACAACGCATCCGCGCGGGCGTACAGACAGTCGTAGAACTCGACCCGAAAGCGGGACAGGACGTCCAATGCCCCGCCCGCAGGCACGTTGGCTGGAAGACTCATAAGCAGCGGCCGTTCCCTCGTACTTCGTGACTCGACATCTCGAAGCATGGGGAACGGCCGCGTCGCATGCTCCCCGATCCCGGAGATCTCAGCAGGTCGAGTGACCCGCGAGGTTAAACAACAAGCTCAGGCGGGCAGGGCCCGCTTCAGCAGCCCGAGCAGCGCCTCCCAGTGCCGCTCGGCCGCCACCGCGTCGTAGCGGTTGGTGTCGGCCTGGGTGTAGCCGTGCGGGGCGCCGGCGTAGACCTCCGCCCGGTACCGGACACCGGCGGCGGTGAGGGCCGCGGCGAGCCGGTCGATCTGCTCGGGCGGCAGCGACGGGTCCTCGTCCGCGTGGCCGAAGTACAGCTCCGCGGTGATCCGGTCGGCGCCCAGGTGCGGGCTGTCCGGGCTGTCGGTGGCGAGCCTGCCGCCGTGGAACCCGGCCGCGACGGCGATCCGGTCCGGGTGGCTGGCGGCGGCGCGCAGCGCCAGCATGGCCCCGAAGCAGTAGCCGGTCAGGCCGACCGGGCCGTCCTGGACCAGCGGGGACTCGGCGAGCCAGCGCAGGTACGCGTCCGCGTCGCGGGAGTTCGCGTCCGGGGTGAGCGTTTCGATCAGCGGGAAGATCCGGCCGAAGAGTTCGTCGGCCTGCTCCAGGTCGATGCGCTCCGGCAGGTCGAAGACCGGCGCGCGGCCGGCGCGGTAGAAGAGGTTGGGGGCGAGTACGGCGTACCCGGCCGCGGCCAGCCGGTCGGCCATGCCCTCCACGTGCGGCCGGAGGCCGAAGGCGTCCGTGAAGAGGATGACGCCCGGGTGGGCCCGGCCGTCGTCGGGGTGGGCGAGGTAGGCGTCGGCGGTGCCGTCCGCCGTCGGGATGTCCACGAGGGTTCCGCGCACGAGCATGGTGAGGGTGCTCCTTCCGATTCGTCCGGCAGCGTATCCGGTGGACCCGCCGCCCGCCCGTGCGCTTTGCGCCACAGTGCGGCCGCGTCGAACCCGCGTCGAATCCGCGACGTACCCGCGGCGCGCCCACGTGTGCGCCCGGGGGAACGCCGTGGCCCCGTGCGCGCGTTGAGCGGGCATGGGGTGGATCGTGGGTGTGGCGGCGACGGTCGCGGCGGTGCTGGGGCTGGTGCTGCTGGCGGTGTGGCAGGTCCAGGGGGAGTCCTCGTCGCGGCCGCGGCGGCGCGGGCCCGGGGTGGGGACGGGTGCCGGCGGGCTGGAGGAGCTGCACGCGCTGTTCAGCCCGGGCAAGCAGGTGCAGGTCGAGCAGAAGCGGGAGCAGCTCGTGCTCCGGGACGACGAACAGGCCGGAGCGCCGCCGCACTTCGGCGTGGACCTGGACCGGGGCGTGGCGGTGCTGCCCGGCGGGGCCGGAGGACGTGCGCCCGGCCCCGCGGAGCGCGAGGGGATCGGAACGGGTACGGCCGGCCGGGCGCCCCGGGAGCCGGGGGCTCAGGCCCCCCAGGTGCGGGAGCAGAGCACCAGCCGGTAGCCGTCCGGGTCGGCTATCGTCACGCCGTGCTCGTCCCAGTACGGGTTGTGGGACGCGACCCGGGTGCCGCCTGCCTCCTCCAGCCGGGCGACCAGTGCCTCGTCCACCGGGGCGCCGAGGTAGACGACGAACAGGTCGTCCACCGTCGGGGTGGGCTCCAGCGGCCGCTCCGGGTCGTGCGTCAGCTCGAAGTGCCAACTGCCGCCGGGCGGGCCGACCATCAGCAGGTCGTGCTCGCCGGACACCCGCTCGGTGCTGCGCCACTGCACGGCGAGGCCGAGGGCGTCGACGTAGAAGCGCTCGGCCGCCGCGATGTCGCGCGAGGGGCGGGCGATCCGGACCCGCGTGGTGGAATCGATCATGTCGGCGACCATAGCCGATGCCACTGACAGCGAACCAGGCTGCGCGGCCCGACTGTGGACGGACCGTCAGAGCCGCCGCAGCCGCTCCTCGTCGGAGGTCCTCGGGCAGGTCAGACAGGCGGTGGCCGCGGGCCCGACCGCGTAGTAGAGGCAGCAGGCGAGCCGGGTGCGGGTGTGGTGGGCGCGCCCGTCGGGGGTGTGCAGGCGGCGGAAGTCGGCGCCGCCGGGGAGCGGCAGGGTGCCGCCGGGCAGGACGGCCTCGGCGGCGGCGACGGCGGCGTCCTCCTCGGCGACCGCGACGGCGGCGCCCTCCCCTGCGGCGGCGACGGCGGCACCCTCCTCGCCGAGCATCCGCCCCAGGTACCAGAGGGCGGAGGCCAGATCGTCCGTCACCATGCCCCAGAGCGCCCGGTCGCGGCGCCGGGTGGGACCGGCGAACGCGGCGAGCACCGGTCCGAGGTGCGCGACCACGGCGGCCCGCAGCTCGGCGCGCAGTTCGTCGTCGCCGGGGAGGGTGACGTACCCGCGCGGGCGCAGGGCGAGCGCGCCGGTGGGGGCGTGCAGCCAGAGGTCGGCCGGGTCGACGACGGGGACCCGGCGGGCGAGGTGCCAGGGGCCGGCGATCAGCAGGCAGGCCGACCAGACGTAGTGGTGGAGCAGCCGGGAGGCGGTGACGTGCGGGCGCGGGGCGCGGCCGTGCTCGTCGGCGATGCGGGCCTCCGCACCCGCCAGGACGGCGGCCAGCGCCCGTTCGTCGGTGGCGAGTTCGGCTCCGGAGTGCCAGCCGTCGGCGAGGCCCGGGGCGGGCTCGGCGGCGTCGAGCAGGCGCAGCTCAAGCACCGGGCAGAGCTCCCGCAGCCGCCGGTAGTCGGCGACCAGCGCGGAGGACGCGCAGGGTGCTACGGGCAGGGGTGTTCCGGGAACCATGGGCACTCCCGAGATCGATTCCGCATGATCGATTAAGGTGAGGCTCACCTTACAACGCATCACCGCGCTCGATAACCATGCCCAACTCCACCGGTCGGCTCACCGGTCCCGCCGGTCGAAGTGGCCCGAAGGCCGCGGGCGTGGACGCGCCGAAGTGGCCGTCGACGGCCGGGGGCGAACAGCTGACAGATTTCGAAATCTGTCAGCTGTTATCTGTTATCTGTCAGCTGCAATCTGTCAGCCATCAACCGTAGGCCGTCAGCCGTTCCACCGCCCCGGACCGCCGCCGCCCCCTTCCTCCGCTCGTGGGAGAGTGGTAGGCAGCGAAGGGAGCGCGAACGTGCTGATGGACAAGGTGGCGGAGATACTCGCCGAGGCGTCGGCCGAGGTGGTGGAGCCGCGCTTCCGGGCGCTGGCCGCCGGCGAGGTGATGGAGAAGGCCCCCGGCGAGATCGTCACGGTCGCCGACCGCGAGGCCGAGGCGATCATCGCCCGTCGACTGCACGAGCTGCTGCCCGTCCCCGTGGTCGGCGAGGAGGCGGTCTCCGCCGACCCGTCGCTCGCCCTGGCCCTCCACGACGAGCCGGCGGCCTGGCTGGTCGACCCGGTGGACGGCACCGCCAACTTCGTCGCCGGCAGACCCGAGTACGCCGTGATGTGCTCCCTGGTCCGCTCCGGCCGGACCGTCGCCTCCTGGATCTGGCAGCCCGCCACCGCCACCGCCTACTGCGCCGAGCTGGGCTCCGGCGCCTGGCGCGACGGCGTGCGCCTGACCCGGCCCCCGGCACCGAAGGACGTCGCGAAGCTGCGCGGCTCGGTGAAGAGCCGCTACCTCGACGCCGCGCACCGCCGCCGGCTCCAGGACAACATCGCGGCCTTCGGCGAGATCTCCCCCGGCCGGCACGCCGCCGGGATCGAGTACCCGGACGTCGTCGACGGTCGCTTCGACTTCCTCCTCTACTGGCGCACCCTCCCCTGGGACCACGCCCCGGGCTCCCTCCTGGTCACCGAGGCCGGCGGCGTCTCCGCCCGCCCGGACGGCACCCCGTACCGCCCGGAGGCCCCCGGCTGCGAGGACGGCCTCCTGGTCGCCGCCGACCCCGAGACCTGGGAGCTCACCCGGTCGATCCTCCTCGCCGGCTGACGCCGGGGCCCGCCCGCCCGGAGCCCCCGCGGAACCCCCGTCGGCCCTACCCCGCCCGCTCGCCCGCGACCTTGCGGCCGGCGCCCACCACCTCCCGCACCAGCGCGCCGACCTCCCCCACCGTGGTGTGGGGGTTCAGCAGCGTGAGCTTCAACCGGACCCGGCCCGGACCGTCGCCCGGGAGTTCGGTGCGGCCGACCACCGCCCGGCCGGTGCGCAGCAGCAGGCGCCGCAGCCGGCCGTTCACCTCGTCCAGCGCGGCCTCGTCCGTCACGCCGGGCGGCCGGTAGCGGAAAAGGACGGCGGTCAGCACCGGCTCGGCGTAGAGCTCGAGCGCCGGGTCCGCGCGCACGGCGTCGGCCGCGGCGAGCGCGAGGTCGTGGCAGGAGTCGACCAGGCGGCCGAGTCCGTCGCGGCCGAGGGTGCGCAGGGTGACGGCGAGCTTGAAGGCGTCGGCCCGGCGGGTGGTGCGCAGCGAGCGGCCGAGCAGGCTGGGGTAGCCGGCCTGCTCGTCGTCGACCGGGTTGAGGTACTCGGCGCGGCGGGCGAGCGAGACGTAGGTCTCGGCGCGGCGCACCAGGAAGACCCCGGCCGCGGCCGGCTGCCAGCCGAGCTTGTGCCAGTCGAGGGAGACCGAGTCGGCGCGGGCGATGCCGTCGAGCAGTGGGGCGAGCCGGTCGGAGAGCAGCGCCCCGCCGCCGTACGCGGCGTCCACGTGCAGCCAGGCGCCGTAGCGGCCGGCGAGGTCGGCGGCGGCGGACAGCGGGTCGACGGCTCCGGTGTCGGTGGTGCCCGCGGTGGCGACCACGGCGATCGGGGTCCGTCCGGCCCAGCTGGCCTCGGCCATCGCCCGTTCCAGTTCGTCCTCCCGCATCCGCAGCCCGCGGTCGACCGCGACGGGGATGACGGCCCGCTCGCCGAGGCCGAGCAGGGCGGCGGCGCGCTGGACGGAGAAGTGCGCGGCCTCGGAGGCGAGGATGCAGGGCCGGACGCCGGCCGGGATGCCGTCCAGCTCCACGATGCCGTCGAGCTTCTGGTCGCGCGCCAGCATGAGCCCCATGAGGTTGGACTCGGTGCCGCCGGAGGTGAGGACGCCGGCGGCGCGCTGCGGGTCGTAGCCGATGAGCCCGGCGATCTCGGCGAGCAGCGTGCTCTCCAGGGCGGTGGCGGCGGGGGCCTGGTCCCAGGAGTCCTGGGAGGGATTGAGGGCGCTGACCGCGAGGTCCGCCGCGGCGGCGACGGCCAGCGGCGGGCAGTGCAGGTGCGCGGCGCAGGCCGGGTCGGCGGGGTCGGCGGCGCCGTAGGCGAGCAGTTGGGTGAGCCGGGCGAGCGCGCCGGGTCCGTCGTCGGTGGCCAGGGCCTCGTCGACGAGTGCGGCGATCTCGGCCGGGCTGCCCGCCGGCACCGGTCCGGAGCGCATGGCGGCGCCCGTCTCCAGGGAGTCGAGGACGGTGGCCAGCAGCGGTCCGAGCGCGCCAGGACCGGCCGCGCCGCCCGCCAGGGCGTCGGTGGCGGCGCCGTCCCGGGGGAGCCCGACGGGGCCGGATCCGGGCCCGCTCACCGGTTCCCCCGCACCGTCGGCGCGCCCGCCGAACCATTCGCCGAACCACCCGTCGGCCCACCCGTGGACGCCGCCGCGATCGCCTCCGCCAGCCGCTCCAGCACCGCCGCCACCTGCTCGTCGGTGATGGTGAGCGGCGGGAGCAGTCGCAGCACCGCGTCGTGGCGCCCGCCGAGCTCGACGATCAGCCCCCGCGCCAGGCACGCCTCCCGGACCCGCACCGCGAGCGCCGGGTCGGCCGGCCGGGCGCCGCACGCGTCGGGCTCGGCCGCCGGGTCGACCAGTTCGACCCCGAGCATCAGCCCCCGGCCGCGCACGTCGCCGATCACCGGCAGTTCGGCCGCGAGTTCGCGCAGCCGGGCCGCCATCCGCTCGCCGACGACGGCGGCCCGCTCGACCAGCCCGTTCGCCGCGACGTGGCGCAGCGTCGCGGCCCCGGCGGCCATGGCGAGGGTGTTGCCGCGGAAGGTGCCGGTGTGGGCGCCGGGCCGCCAGCCGTCGTAGTCCTCGCGGTAGACGACGACGGCGAGCGGCAGGCTGCCGCCGATGGCCTTGGAGAGGACCATCGCGTCCGGGACGATGCCGCTGTGCTCGATCGCCCACATCGCGCCGGTGCGGCCGACTCCGGTCTGCACCTCGTCGACGATCAGCGGGATGCCGCGCTCGGCGGTGATCCGGCGCATCGCGCGCAGCCAGCCGTCGGGCGCGGGGACGACCCCGCCCTCGCCCTGGACGGCTTCCAGGATCATCGCGGCGGGCGCGACCACACCGCCCGAGGGGTCGTCCAGCAGCCGCTCCACGTAGGTCGCGGCGAGGTCCGCGCCCGCCTCGCCGCCGACCCCGAACGGGCAGCGGTAGCCGTACGGGTAGGGCAGCCGGGCGACCTCGCCGCCGCTCGGCAGCGGCTCCTTGACCGCGACGTTGCCGGTGAGCGCGAGGGCGCCGGCGGTCATGCCGTGGTAGGCGCCGGTGAAGGCGAGCGCGCCGGAGCGGCCGGTGGCGGTCTGCATCAGCTTGAGCGCGGCCTCGACGGCGTCCGTCCCGGCCGGTCCGCAGAAGTGCACCCGGGCGCGGGCGGCGAACTCGGCGGGCAGGCTCTCGAAGAGCGCGCTGGTGAAGTCGTCCTTCTCGGCGGTGGCGAGGTCGAGCAGGTGCAGCGGGGCGCCGCTGTCGAGGGTGCGGCGGATCGCCTCCAGCACCACCGGGTGGTTGTGGCCGAGGGCGAGCGTGCCGGCGCCGGAGAGGCAGTCCAGGTAGCGCCGCCCGTCGGCGCCCTCGACGGTCATGCCGTGGGCGCGGACCGGGACGATCGGGAAGGAGCGGGCGTATGTTCTGGCTGCGGACTCGCGGACGCGCTGACGGCGCAGGATGGCTTCACCGGCGGCCGGGGCTCCGGAGGCGGCCTGGACGGGTACGGCAGCGAGCGACACGAGAAACCCCCAGGGGAAGTTAGGTAAGCCTAACTTTACTGCCCTTGACCTGGCGGAATGCCCTCGGGGTCCCAGAACCACCCGAGTGAGTGAACCTCCCCCGGTTCCTCCAACGAGCGCCGCGCGGAAAGGTCACGGCCCGGCCCGCACCGGCCGAACCCGACGGCCGGGCCCCGCCCCGCAGGCCCGACCCTCAGGTCCGGCTCCTCGGGCCCCGCCCCTCAGGCCCGGTGCCGCCACCGGTAGCAGAGCTCCGGCCGCCCGACACTCCCGTACTGCGGCTCCCGCACCGCGCACCCGGTCTCCACCAGGTGCTCCAGGTAGCGCCGCGCGGTGATCCGGGAAACGCCGGCCGCCGCGCCCGCGGCCGCCGCCGACAACCCGGTGGCCGCCTCGCGCAGGACCGAGGCGACGGTGTCCAGGGTGGGCGCGCTCAGCCCCTTGGGCAGGGTGCTGCGCTCCGGCGTACGGAGCAGGGCGAACGCCTGGTCGACCTCCTCCTGCCCGGTCGCCTCCCCGCTGCGCCCGAGGCTGTCGCGGTAGCGGGCGTAGCGCTCCAGCCGGTCGTGCAGGGCGGCCGCGCTGAACGGCTTCAGCAGGTACTGCACGACGCCCGCGGAGACCGCCTGCCGGACCATCGCGAGGTCGCGGGCCGAGGTCACCGCGATGACGTCGGTGCTGTGGCCGGCCGCGCGCAGCGTACGGCAGAGCTGGAGCCCGTGGCCGTCCGGCAGGTAGAGGTCGAGCAGGGTGAGGTCGACGGGCGTCCCGGCGGCGCGGGCCCGGTCCAGGAAGCGCAGCGCGTCGGCGCAGCTGTGGACCGTCCCGGCGGCGTGGAAGCCGGGCTCCCGCCGGACGTAGAGGGTGTGCGCGGCGGCGGCCACCGGGTCGTCCTCGACCACCAGGACGGAGATCCCCGCCCCGGCGGCGGCTGTGTGGGCGGTGCCGTTCACGCCAGGGCCCCTTCCCGCTCCCGACCGCTCGACCCACCGGGCCGGTCGGCGGGCTCCCCCGGCTCGCCACCGGGCCCGCCCGGCCCTCCCGGCCCTCCCGGCCGTCCGGCCAGCGGCAGCCGCACCGTGAGCACCGCGCCGCGCTCCCGTCCGACCTCGACGGTGCCGCCGTTGCGCCGGGCGGCCTGGGCGACCAGCGCCAGCCCGAGCCCGTGCCCGTGCCCGTCCTGCTTGGTACTCCAGCCCCGCCGGAAGACGTCCTCGACCGCGCCCGGGTCGATCCCCGCGCCGGTGTCGGCGACCCGCAGCAGCAGGCAGTCACCGGGCACCCCTGCGCCGTCACCGCCATCCCCGTCATCGCCGCCATCGCGACCTTCGCCGTCGCCGCCGGTGCAGTCCCGACCGCCGCAGTCCCGACCGCCGGCGATCCGCGCCGTGACGGTGACCTCCGGCGGGACGGGGCTCTCGGCCGCGCCGGCGATGGCGGCGTCCACGGCGTTGTCGATCAGGTTGCCGAGGACGGTGATCAGGTCCCGCGCGGAGAGGTCGGGCGGCAGCACCCCGTCGTCGATCCGGCTGTCCTCGGTGAGCGTCAACTCCACACCCCGTTCGGCGGCTTGGGCGGCCTTGCCGAGCAGCAGCGCGGCCAGCACCGGCTCGCCCACCGCCGCGACCACCCGGTCGGTGAGCTGCTGGGCGAGTTCGAGCTCCGCGGTGGCGAACTCCACCGCCTGTTCGTGGCGGCCGAGTTCGATCAGCGAGACCACCGCGTGCAACCGGTTGGCGGCTTCGTGAGCCTGCGCGCCGAGCGCCTCGGTGAAGCACCGCACCGAGTCCAACTCCCCGCTGAGCGCTTGGAGTTCGGTGTGGTCCCGAAGGGTCACCACCCGGCCGAGGCCGGGGCCGGTGCCGATGGTGGAGGTGTTCAGCACCACGACGCGCTCGGCGGTCAGGTGCACCTCGTCCCGGACGGGCTCCTCCCCCAGCACGGCCGCCACCAGCGCCTCCGGCAGGCCCAGTTCCACCACCGGTCGACCGTCCAGGTCGCCGGTCAGACCGAGCAGTTCACGGGCGGCGTCGTTGCACAGCACCACCCGGTGCGAGCGGTCCAGCAGGACCAGTCCCTCGCGCACCGCGTGCAGGGTCGCCTGGTGGTACTCGTAGAGGTGGCTCAGCTGGTCCGGCCCCATCCCATGGGTGTGCCGCCGCAGCCGGGAGTTGGCGAGGTAGGTACCGACGCCGCCGACCGCGAGCGCGGCGACCGCCACCCCCACCAGGGCGAGCAGCGGACCGCTCAGCTGCGCGGAGATCGACTCCACCGTGAGGCCCGCGCTGACCAGCGCGACCACCCGGTGCCGCTCGTCCCACACCGGGGCGACCACCCGCACGGACGGGCCGAGCGTGCCGGTGTACGTCTCGCTGCGGGTCTGCCCGGCGAGCGCCCAGTCGATGTGCCCGAGGTAGGTCCGGCCGATCTGCTCGGGCAGCGGGTGGGTCCAGCGCACGCCGTCGGTGTCCATGACGGTGATGAAGGAGACCCCGGTGTCGGCCCGCACCTGCTCGACGTACGGCTGGAGCGCCGCGGTCGGGTCGGGGGCGCCGACGGCGGCCCGGACGGACGGCGAGTCGGCGACGGCGTGCGCGACCGCGGTGACCTGGCGACGGGCGGCGTCCTCGGCACGGTCGGCGGTGAAGAGGTACGCGAGCACCGCGCCACCGGCGACCACGGCGGCGACGATCACCACCTGGACGACGAACAGCTGCCCGGCCAGGCTGCGGACCAGCCGCCGGGGACCGCGGCCCGTCGGCCGGTGCGAACGGCGGCGCGGGGCGGTGGGGGCGGTGCGCTCGGACATGCCTGCCAGTGTGCACCACGCCCCCGGGCGCCCCCGAGGGCCGTCCGGCCCGCACCATTCGCGGGCTAGGCCTCCGGGCCGGACAGCCGGGTCGGACATCCGGGCCGCCCGCGCCGTTCATGAACTCTATGAACGCAAACGTGACCTCCGTCACCTCGGAGCCCATAGTCAGAGCGGCCCATCCCCCCGGGGCCACCAGGACTGCACGGCAAGGGAGCCGCAGATGTCGATCACTGGAGCCGCCGCGGCGGCGGGACCCAGACGCAAGGACCGGACCCACTACCTCTACATCGCCGTGATCGCCGCGGTGGTCGCGGGTGTGGTGGTCGGCCTGGCCGCCCCCGGTTTCGCCGTGGAGCTGAAGCCGATCGGCACGGGCTTCGTCAACCTGATCAAGATGATGATCAGCCCGGTGATCTTCTGCACCATCGTCCTGGGCATCGGCTCGGTGACCAAGGCCGCGAAGGTCGGCAAGGTCGGCGGCCTCGCCCTCGGCTACTTCCTCGCCATGTCGACCGTCGCACTGGCCATCGGCATGGTCGTCGGCAACCTGCTGGAGCCCGGCGGCGGCCTGCACCTGACCGCCGCGCTCGCCAAGTCCGGCCACGCCCAGGCGGCCGCCGGCGGCGCCCAGTCGACCGCCGACTTCCTGCTCGGGATGATCCCCGAGACGCTGTTCTCCGCCCTGACCCAGGGCAAGGTGCTCCAGACCCTGCTGGTCGCCCTGCTCACCGGCTTCGCCCTCCAGGCGATGGGCCCGGCCGGCGCGCCGGTGCTGCGCGGGATCGAGCACGTGCAGCGACTGGTCTTCCGGGTCATGTCGATGATCATGTGGGTCGCGCCGGTCGGCGCCTTCGGTGCGATGGCCGCCGTGGTCGGCGCCACCGGCACCGCCGCGCTGAAGAGCCTGGCCGTCATCATGATCGGCTTCTACGTCACCTGCGTGCTCTTCGTCGTCGTGGTGCTGGGCACGCTGCTGCGCCTGGTCGCCGGGGTCAACGTGTTCGCGCTGCTGAAGTACCTCGGCCGCGAGTTCCTGCTGATCCTCTCCACCTCCTCCTCCGAGAGCGCGCTGCCCCGCCTGATCGCCAAGATGGAGCACCTGGGCGTCAGCCGCCCGGTCGTCGGCATCACCGTGCCGACCGGCTACAGCTTCAACCTCGACGGCACCGCCATCTACCTGACCATGTCGTCGATCTTCATCTCCGAGGCGATGGACAAGCCGATGTCGCTCGGCGAACAGCTCTCGCTGCTGGTCTTCATGGTGATCGCGAGCAAGGGCGCGGCCGGGGTCACCGGCGCCGGCCTGGCCACCCTCGCGGGCGGGCTCCAGTCGCACAAGCCCGCGCTGGTGGACGGGGTCGGCCTGATCGTCGGCATCGACCGCTTCATGTCGGAGGCCCGCGCGCTCACCAACTTCGCGGGCAACGCCGTCGCGACCGTGCTGATCGGGCACTGGACCGGCGAGATCGACGCCGAGCGCGCCCGGCGGGTGCTGGCCGGCGAGCTGCCGTTCGACGAGCTGACACTGGTCGACTCCCACGGTGCGGCCTCCGGTCCCGCCGCCGCGTCGGACGGCTCCACGGCCGACGCCCCCGAGGCCACTCCCGAGACCGCCCCCGAGGCTGTCCCCACCCGGGGCACCGCCACCCAGGGCGCGGCCACCGCCGGGGTCTGACCCCGGCAGCGACCCCCGCACTCCCCCGGTCCGGCGCCCCCACCAACCCCCGGAAACGGCGCCGGACCGGGGGTCCTCGTTTTCCCGTCCGGCCGACGTTCCCGGTCGGGCCCGGACGGGTCCCCGGCCCGCTCGTCACAGGTCCTGCGAGCCGCTGACCACCCAGGACACCCCGCCGGCCGGGTCCTCCAGCACGACGTGCAGATGGTGCAGCCCGGCCGACGGCTCCTGCCAGGTGAAACAGCGCATCCGGTCCACCAGCGCGTTCACCTCGCCCCGGTCCACCCCGCCCGCAGCGCCCGCCCCATCCGGACCGTCCGAACCGTCCGAACCGTCCAGGCCGTCCGCCCCGGCCATCGCGGCCAGTGCCCGCCACACCCCCAGCCTCCCGTGCGCGCAGCCCTGCGCCCGCTCCAGGGCGGCGGACCGCACCAGCGCCGGGTAGACGAGCGCGAACGGCAGGTACCCGCCGACCACCTGCCGGTCGCGGGCCAGCAGGGCGGCCGCCGCCGGGGCCTGACCGCGCACGCAGGCCGTCTCCGCCCACGGCGCGAGCGCGCCCAGCCCCTCCAGGGCCCGGGTGACCGGCGGCCCGTCCGGCCGTCCGGCCGACCGCGCCACCGGCGGCAGCTCCACCTCGCCCAGGCCCTCCCGGCTGGCCGGCAGGGTCAGCAGCGCACTGCGCGCGCCCCCGCCGGGCAGGTACTCGCGTACCCGGGCCGCCTCGTCCCAGCCCGCCGCCTCCCACGGCTCCAGGCGCAGCGGCACGCCCTCCGGGTCGGGCTCGGCCCCGTACGAGAGGTCCTCGCCGAGCAGCGCCCGGGTGTGCGCGACCAGCCGTCGCACCGGGACCGGACCGAGCAGCGGGGCCAGCCGCAGCCAGGAGTGCCGGGTCGCCAGCACCTCCCAGAGCGGGCCGGCGTCGTGGTCGGCCACTCCGGCGGACGTCCCCGCGCCGCCGTCCCGGTCGAACAGGCGGACGGCCAGCTCGGGCGGCGCCGCGTAGGCGATCAGGTGGCCGAGCGGCGCGGTCAGCACGGCCGCGGCCTCCTCGCCCGCCTCCGCCACGGCGGCCGCGCGGCCCTGCCGGTAGGCGGCGAGCAGCTCGGGCCAGCGGCCGTCCTCGGCCAGTGCGCGCAGGCGGCCGTGCTGGTGGATGATCACGATTCGCAGGGTACGGGCCGGGGCGGCGCATCAGCTGACTTGCCGTCAGCTCGGTGCGTCGGGGCGGCGCTCGTACGCCCGCCGCCCCGCGCACCGCCACACCCTCAGCTCCGCTCGTGCTCCCGCTCGCGCTCCTGTTCGCACCCCCGCTCCTGCTCCCGTTCGCACCCCGCCTCCCGCTCGCGTTCGCGTTCCCGCTGGAGGACGGCGCGCAGTCGGCCGTGGGCGCGGCGCCGGGTGACGGCCAGCGTGCTGCGGTGCAGCCCGAGCAGCTCGGCGGCCTCGTCGACGCTGTAGCCGTCGAGGTCCACCAGCGCCACCGCGCGGGCCTGCTTGACGGTCAGGAAGCCCAGCAGGCGGACCACCTCCCAGCGCGCCTGCAACTCGGCCATCCCGCCGGACCGGGGGTCGGACTCCCCCCGGTCCCGCTCGACGGCGTCGCCCACCTCCGGCACCTCGGGCATCGACACCCGCCGGCGCTCCCGGCGCCACTGGTCGCGCAGGATGTTCACCATCGTGGTGAACGCGTAGGCGTACGGCTGCGGATGACCGAGGAAGCGCTCCGGCCGGCGGGCGATCCGCAGGTACGCCTCGTGGACGACGTCCCCGGCGCCGACCGGACCGCCGGCGAGGGAGGCCGCCGCCTGCTGGAGTCTGGGCAGGAGATCCGTGAACACCCGGTTGAATTCGGCCGATTGACCGCTACTCCCACTCGGACCGAAGCCCTCTTCCCGTCCGCCGCCCGCATTTCGACCGCTGCAATCCACCATGCCGCTCTCCCCGGAAATCGGCACCCCGAGCACCCGGTCCGCCCTGGCCACAGGGGTCTTGAGCCGACCGAATGACTTGTGACACAGGTCACATCATAGTTCGTCGTCTCACTGTGCGCAGTCATTCGTGTGCACCATGTCACCAACCGCACAGGAAGCGGGACTTCACCTCCGCGCGGACACCCCGGCGACCGGGGACGGCTCCGCCCGACGAGAACCCCTGAGCAAGGAGAACCACCGTGCGAGGTTGCATCGCCAGGAAGATCGCCACGTTCGGGCTGGCCGCCACGGCCGCCCTCGGCGTGCTCGGGACCACCGCCCTGCCGGCCGCCGCGGCGACGGTCCGGACCCAGGCCATCACCCCCGAGACCGACACGGACTGGAACACCGTCGAGACCGCGACCTAC
This sequence comes from Kitasatospora sp. NPDC001225, assembly GCF_053597855.1. Taxonomy (NCBI): domain Bacteria; kingdom Bacillati; phylum Actinomycetota; class Actinomycetes; order Kitasatosporales; family Streptomycetaceae; genus Kitasatospora; species Kitasatospora sp. NPDC001225. Next base: position 94,265 of record NZ_JBSFJC010000009.1, on the reverse strand, counting down.
CGCTGCGTCATCACCGCCGACTACGGCTGGCGCTGGGAGGGGACCTGCAACGTCTACTCCGGACGACTGCGCACCATCACCTACTGTGCCGACGGCTCGTCGAGCACCGGCCTGTGGATCGGCGCGCGGCCGCAGGCCTGGGCGGTCTGGGGCAACTGCCCCGGGTCGAGCTGGACCCGGATCGTGTTCCAGTGGCACAGCTGAACCGCCGGACCCGGAACCGCTGAGAGACGACGGGTGACAGATGACAGCTGACAGATTTCGAAATCTGTCAGCTGTCATCTGTTAGTTGTGAGGTGTCAGCTGTCATCCGCACGCCGTCCGCCCGCCGACACCTCCCGCCGACACCTCAGCCCACCGGAGAGACGTCCGCGAGCAGCCGGGCGGCGTGCACCCGGCCCGCGTGCTCGACCAGGTTGATCAGCACCTCCTTGCCCGAGGCCCGGTGGCGCGCATCGCACAACAGCACCGGCGTACCCGCGTCCAGGTCCAGCGCGCGGGCGACCTCCTCCGGCCTGAACTCCCGTGTCCCGGCGAAACGGTTCACCGCGACCACGAAGGGGATGCCCCGGTGCTCGAAGAAGTCGACGGCCGGGAAGCAGTCGGTCAGCCGGCGGGTGTCGGCGAGCACCACCGCACCGAGCGCCCCCTGGGCCAGCTCGTCCCAGAGGAACCAGAACCGGTCCTGCCCCGGGGTGCCGAACAGGTAGACCGCCAGCCCCTCGCGGATGGTGATCCGACCGAAGTCCATCGCCACCGTGGTCGTCGACTTCCGCTCCACGCCGTCGAGGTCGTCCACCTCCCGCCCGGCCTCGGTCAGCCGCTCCTCGGTGCGCAGCGGTCGGATCTCGCTGACCGCGCCGACCAGCGTCGTCTTGCCGACCCCGAAGCCGCCCGCCACCAGGATCTTGAGCGCCAGCACGGCGTCGTCGGGATCCTCGGCATCGAACGGGTCCGACCCGCCGTACGGACCGGACCGGCCGTACGGATCGGACGGGTCGGACGATACCGACGGATCAGGCAGGTCGGACGGATGGTCAGAGTGCACGGAGTCCACGGATGACCTCCTGGAGGATGCGCTCGTCGGGGAGCAGGGCGGGCGGGACGGGACGGCGGACCCGGATGAGCCCGGCCGCCAGCAGGTCGCCGAGCAGCACCCGCACGACGCCCACCGGCAGGTCGAGCTCGGCGGCCAGCTCGGCCACGGACAGCGGGGTGCCCCGGCACAGCGCGAGGATGCGCGCCTGTTCCGGGCCGACCGGCGGCTCGGGCGCGTCCGGTACGAGCGCCGGGTCGGGGAGTTCGGCGACCACCACGGCGATCAGGTCGAAGCGCTGCTCCCCGGCCCCGGTGCGCCCCCTGGTCATCGCGTACGGGCGGACCAGCGGCCCGGCGTCGTCGTCGTACCAGCGGGCCCGGTGGGCGGCCGCGAGCGGGTTGCGGGGGTGACCGTCGGGTTCGGCCCTCGGGTGCTCGGAATGTCGCCCCCGGGGCGGGTGGGGCACCGGACTCACCGGCCGCCCACCGTCCGCGGCGGGGCGCTCAGGTGCTCCCCGACCCGGCGGACCAGCCTGGCCATCTCGTAGGCGACCAGGCCGAGGTCGGCCCGGGCCGTGGTGAACACGGCGAGGCAGGTGCCCTCCCCGGCCGCCGCGACCAGCAGGTAGCCGCCCTCCAACTCGACCATGGTCTGGCGGACTTCGCCGGCGCCGAAGTGCCGGCCGGCGCCCTTGGCCAGGCTGTGGAAGCCGGAGGCGACGGCCGCCAGATGCTCCCCGTCCTCCCGCGCCAGACCGGCCGAGGTGCCCATGGCCAGGCCGTCGGCGGAGAGCATCACGGCGAAGCGGAGCTCGGGGGCGCGCTGGACCAGCTCGTCGAGGAGCCAGTTCAGCTCCCCCGCGCGGTGGGTGGTGGCGATCACGGACGCTCTCCTTCGGGTCGGGACGGGGGTTGGGGGTGGCGCGCCCGCGGCGGCCGCGGAGCGTCGGCGGGCTGCCCGTCCCGCCGAACCTCCGGGTGCAGACCGCGCGCCCATCCGTTCTGGAAGGCCGACATCGCCGCCCGCGCCTCCTCCGGGCTGCGGCCCGCGGCGCCGAGGCCGTCGCCGGACCCGGGGCCGGCCGAGGCCACGGCTGCAGTGGCGGCGGCCGTACGACGACTGTGCGCGGTCGGACGGGCCGGGCCCTCGCGCAGCTGCGGTGCGAGGCTCGCCTGGCGGGTCCGGCGTGGCAACTCCTCGGGGCCCGAGTCGACTTGGGGACCGTCCGGTTGTTGACCATCTGGACGGGGACCGCGCAAGCCAGGTCCGGGCACCGGCTCCGAACGGCGTTCCGTGCGGTACGGCTCCGCGCCGTACGGCTGCGGCGGCCCGGACTGCGGACGGGCGGCCGCACCCGCGCCCCCGTCCGCAGCCGGACCGGCCACCCGGGCACCGGAGGCCCGGTAGGGGGTACGGCGCACCGGCCCGGGGTCACTGCCCCGGGCACCGAACGGCAGCAGCGCCCCACCCTCCGGCGGCGGCCCACCCGCCGCCGGAAGCCCGTCACTTGCCCTGTCCCGCGGGTGCTCCCGGCGCCCCGGGTCGCCGCCCGGGACACCGCTGGGACCCCCCGTCGGCTCCCCCGCGTGACCGTGCACCGGCGCGAACTCCCGCTCCGGGCCAGCGTGCTGTGCCCGCTCGGCGAACACCGGCTCCGTCGGCCCCGCCCCGACCGCCACGCCGCCCGGCGCCGCCGCGCGCGGCAGGGGCGGCACCGGCTCGAAGCCGTACCGCGCCTCCGCCGCCCCCACCTCCGCCTCCACTTCGGCCGTATCGTCGGCCGTCTCGTCGGCCAGCAGCGTGGTCGGCAGCAGGACCACCGCCGTGGTGCCGCCGTACGCGGAGGTCACCAGCGAGACCTTGACGTCCTGCCGCCGGGCGAGCCGGCTGACCACGAACAGGCCGAGCCGGTCGCTGTCGAAGAGGTCGCTCTGCTCGGCGGCGGCGATCCGGCGGTTGGCCGAGGCCAGCACCTCCGGGCCCATGCCGAGGCCGCGGTCCTCGATCTCCAACGCGAAGCCGTTGCCGACCCGTTCGCCCCGGATGTGCACCCGGGTGTGCGGCGGGGAGAACCCGGTGGCGTTCTCGACGAGTTCGGCCACCAGGTGGGTGAGGTCAGCGACGGCGTGGCCGACCACCGCGGCCCGTGGCAGCGGGTGGACCTCGACCCGGGCGTACTCCTCGACCTCCGAGACGGCCGCGCGCACCACGTCCACCAGCGGGACGGGCCGGCGCCAACCCCGCCCGGGAGCGGCCCCGGAGAGGATGATCAGGCCCTCGGCGTGGCGGCGCATCCGGGTGGTGAGGTGGTCCAAGCGGAACAGGTCGGCCAGCTCGGACGGGTCGTCGGTGCGGCGCTCCATCGCGTCCAGCAGGGTGAGTTGGCGGTGCACCAGGACCTGGCTGCGGCGCGCGAGGTTGACGAACACACCGGAGACCCCGGAGAGCACCTCGGCCCGCTCGACCGCCGCCGTCACGGCCGCCCGCTGGACGGTGCCCAGCGCCCGCTGCACCTGGCCGATCTCGTCGCCCCGCCCCACCGGCCGGGGCGCCTCGGCCTCGATGTCCACCTCCTCCCCCGCACGCAACTTCCGCATGGTCGCCGGGAGTTTGCGCCCGGCCAGCTCAAGTGCCGAGTTGCGCAGGCCGATCAGATCGGTGACCAGCCCGCGCCCGATCTGCACCGAGATCACCAACGAGGCCACCACGCCGACCAGTCCGAGCAGCACTGCCATCCCCGCCGGGGTGAACAGGCCCAGGGCGTACGGGTCCTGGCGCTCGGCGGCGAGCCGTCCGGCCTGGTCCTCGACGGTCCGCAGGCCGCCGGCCACATTGCCCGCGACCATCGCCCACCGGTCGGCCGGCACCGCCGCGACCGCCGTCCGGCCGTCGGCGGCCGTCCGCACCCTGTCCTCGTACCCGGCCAGCTCGCGGTGGTCCTGGCCACCGGTGACGGCGAGCAGCGCCGCCCGGTCGGCGGGGCGCAGCTCGGCGGCGGCGCCTCGCTCGAACTCGCGCCGGGCGAAGGCCGCGCCGGCGAACTCCCGCAGCTGGTCGTCGCCGAGCCCGCCGGACAGCTGGGCGGCGCGCAGCAGGGCGTCCTCCCGGGCGAGCAGTTCCCGGGACCGGGCCAGCTCCAGCAGCACCCGCGCGTCGGCGGCCACCTGGCGGTCCTGGAGCGGCGCGACGGCACCGGCGGCGGCGAGCGCCCGGTCCACCGCCTCGCCGTACGCGGCGTACGCCTCGGGCCAGCCGACGCTCCTGGCCAGGACCCGGTCGCGCAGGACGGGCAGGGCGGCGAGGGAGCCGCCGAGCGCGTCCAGCCGGGCGGCCGCGTCCCCGCCCAGGCCCTGGGCGTCGGCACGGTTGTAGCCCCGGTCGGGCCGGCGGGGGTCCGGGAACAGCGGGGTGAGCGCCCGGTCGGTGGCCGCCGCCGCCTCGCGCAGGGCGCTCTCCCGGACGGCGCTGGGGGCGGCCACCGGGGCGGCCAGCAGCTGACCGACGGCCGTGCGTTCGGCTTGCAGCCCGGCGACCGTCTCCGCGACCGGCGTGAGCAGCGTGCGCTGGGCGTCGCGCTGGCGCATCAGGCCCCAGACGCCCTGGGCGGTGGTGACGGTGGCGAACCCCCACAGGGCGATGACGGAGACGACCGGGACCATCAGCAGGGCGATGATCCGGGCGCGGACGGTCCGGGGGCGCAGGCCGCGCAGCCACGGGCCGGGCCGCGGTGGACGGGCGGGCGGCCCGGCATGGGCACCCCGACGGGCACCGGGGGCGGTACCGCGGTCTTCTCGCATGGGTGAGGGGCCTTTCGGGCAGGGAGAGGCTGGAGGACGGAGGCAGGTGGGCGGGGGCTGGAGGGGGCGCGGCTCAGGCGGCGCGGCCGTGCCGTTCGCCGTCGCGCCCCTCGCCGCCGCGCCGCCCGGCCTCGGCCGGGGCAAGCTCCTGCCGGGCGGGCTCGGGGTACGGGGACTCGGGGTACGGGGGCCCGGCGGGGAGCTCCTCGGTGGCCAACTCGCCGGCCTCCCGGTAGCCGGCCCGCTCCTGGGCGGTCGGCGAGAGCGCGACGAAGGCCGAGGCGAGGAAGAGGAACGAGCCGAGACCGACGGCGAGCGGGAAGACGAACTCCATCGGGCTGACCCCGCCGAGGCCGGTCCGGGTCGGCTCCAACCGGACGTGGACGGCGGCCATGCCGGTGTAGTGCATGCAGCTGACGGCGAGGCCCATGGCCATCGCGGCGGCCGCGGCCGCGTACACGTTGCGGATGGTGACGGCGGCCCAGAGCGCGGCGGTGGCGGCGCCGACCGCGACCAGCACGGACAGCGCGACCGTCCCCGCGTCGTAGTGCAGCCCGCCGTGCATCCGGAGGGCCGCCATGCCCAGGTAGTGCATCGCGGCGACGCCGAGACCGGTGGTGACGCCGCCGGACAGCAGGGAGAGGCCGCGGTGCCGGCCGTAGCAGACCACGGTCAGGCCGAGGCCGGTGACCAGCACCGCGACCACGAGGCTGAGGACGGTCAGCGGCACGTTGTAGCGCAGCTCGGTGCCGTCGACGGTGAAGCCGAACATGGCGACGAAGTGCATGGTCCAGATCCCGGAGCCGATCGCGGCGGCGGCCGTGACCAGCCAGTTCCGCCGGGCCGGGCCGCTCGCGGCCAGGCCGCGCAGCGTGCAGCGCAGCCCGAGGGCCGCGCCGGCGCAGGCCATCAGGTACGAGAGGGCGGGGGTCAGCCAGCCGAAGCTGAGGTGGTTGATGGTGCCCATGGGACCTCCGGTCGACCGGTCGGGCCCGGAGGCGGTACGCGGTGCGCCCGGGCTCCCCGGGCCGGGCGGACTGCATACGAAGGCATATGCCAACCGCATGTGCGCTTCCGGCCTAGGGTGCGTGGGACGCTATCGAGGGGCCGGAATCGGTCAGACAAAGATCTGAAAAGCTGCCCGCGAGGCCCGGGTGATGTGTTCGAATGCTCCGGTCGTCTGCCCAGCGGACGGCGCACAGATGACAACAGACAGATAACAGAGTTTGAAATCTGTCATCTGTCCGCTGTCTGTTGTTCGCTGTTCGCTGTTCGTTGTTCGCTGAACCCGTCAGCCGTCAGCTGTCAGCCGTCACCCGGATCCGCATCGGGCTCGCCGCCCGCAGCGTGATCCCCTGGGCGAGCGCTACCCTCCGGTCCACCGCCTCCACCTCGAAGTCCCGCAGCAGCACCCCCAGCGCCAGCACCGCCTCCAGCATCGAGAAGTGCTGCCCGATGCAGGCCCGCGGCCCGCCCCCGAACGGGAACCAGGCGTAGCGGTGCCGGGCCCGCTCCGCCTCCGGCAGGAACCGGTCCGGGTCGAAGCGCTCCGGATCCTCCCAGTGGTCCGGGTGCCGGTGGGTGACCAGCGGCGCGACGACGACCTGCGCGCCCGCCGGGATCACGTACCCGTCGATGACGGTCTCCTCGACCGCCCGCCGCCCGCCCAGGGCCGCCGACGGATAGAGCCGCATCGCCTCCTTCAGCACCCGGGTGATGTACGGGAGCGCGTCCAGGTCCGCCGCCGTCGGCGCGCGCCCGACCAGGACGGTCCGCGCCTCCTCGCGGGCGAGCCGCCGCTGCTCGGGGTGCTTGGCCAGCAGGTGCAGCGCGAAGGCAAGCGCGGTGGCCGTGGTCTCGTGCCCGGCGAGCAGGAACACCAGGACCTGGTCCCGGAGTTCGGCCGGGTCCAGCCGCTCGCCGTGGTCGTCGCGGGCCCGGCCGAGCAGGGTGAGCAGGTCGTCCGCGCCCTCGTCGCCGCCGCCCCGCGCGGCCCGTTCGGCGATGATCCGGTCGCAGACCCCGTACAGCGCCCGCTGGGCCTCGGCACCGCGCCGGTTGGCCGGCGTCGGCCAGGTGCGCGGGAGGCGGACCGGGGCGTAGCCGCGCTCCTTCACGTACTCGCCGAGCACCGGGAAGCTGCGGTGGACCACCGCTATCGCCTCCTCCACGTCGGCGCCGAAGAGGATGCGCGCGACCGCCCGCAGCGCGAACCGGGACGTCTCGTCCGCCGCGTCCACCACCCCGCCGGGCACCGCCCGCCACCGCTCGGCGAGCGACTGCGCCTCCTGCGCGAGCGCGTCCGCGTAGCCGTCCACCCGGCGCCGGGTGAACAGCGGCTGCACCATTCGGCGTTGGCGCTGGTACTCGGCGTCCTGGCTGGTCAGCAGCCCGTTGCCGACGCTGCTCCGGAGCTCGTCGTAGAACGGGTCCTCCTTGCGGAAGTTGGCCGCCTCGCCCGCCAGCACCTGGCGGACGCCCTCCGGCGAGAACACCCCGTAGAAGTCGGCCCGCAGCCCGGGCGGCCCGGCCTGGAAGCGCACCACGTCGCCGTGGTCGCGGCGGGCCGCGAGGTAGCTGCGCAGCGGGCGGCGGGTGAGGTCGAACAGCGATCCGACCAGCGGGTTCCCGGCCGGCACGGGTATCGCGGAGGTGGGGGCGGGCACGAGGCCGGGGTCGGGAACGGGGAGGACTTCGGTGGCCATCGGCACTCCTTCTGTACGGGGACTCACCCGCCGCCTCTACCGACGGGCGGTCAGCACCGAGAGGAGCCGCACCCGGACCGGCCGGCCGGGCCGACCTGCCCGGCCACCGGATCCGGGCCCGTCTCACTCGTACTCGGTGCCCCCCTTACGGGTCAGGTAAGCCTCGCTGACCACCTTGGCGATCGCCCGCCCGCCGAGCACCGGGCTCCAGCGCTCGGTGACCAGCCGCACCACCACGCCCTCGCGCAGGTGCAGTTCACGCCCGGAGACGGTCTCCCGGCCCCGGGCGAACCCCAGCACGGTCTCCGGATCGAACGGTCCGCGCCACAGCTCGGGCACCAACGGCAGTTCCCCGTCCAGCAGTTCGGCCGCCGAAAGCCAGTTCAGCTGCCCGTCCACGAGGGCCGACACGTCGAACGCGGCGTATCCGGGCCGCTCGGTGCGCGCCGAGGCACCGTAGCCCAGGTCCTGCACGCCCTCGCCGAAGACCTCGCCGAAGATGCCGACCCGCTCGGCCCCGAGGCGCTCCGCCAGCCGGGCCGCCACCGCCGGGATGTCGTACGCGCGCACCGCCCGCCAGTAGAGGTTGCGCGCGTCCTCGGCCAGCGCCAGCCCCTGCGCACCGATGCCCTTGGACGACACCCGCACCTCGCCGGTGGCGGCGGTGTACGTGACCAGGCAGCAGCTGCCGTGCAGCTTCTCGGTCAGCACGACCGGCTCGCCCGGCGCGAAGGCCTCGGGGTAGCGCTTGAGGTTCTCGATGTCCACCCAGGGCAGCAGGTCCGGCGCGCTGACCACGTCACCGCTCATCGACGTCGGCACCGGCGGCTGCCACTTGACGACCCCGAGCAGCTCGGCGAAGTCCTCACCGCGCTCGGCCGCGGCGGCCAGGTCGGTGCCGGCGAGCGCGGCGGGCCGGCAGACGACGCCCTGGGACAGCTCGCCGCGCAGCCGTACCGCCTTCACCCGGTTCGCCCGGGCGCCGGCCAGCTTGCCGGTCAGGCCCAGCTCCGCGATCAACTCATCCGGGAGGACGGACTGTTCGGGGATGTAGACGGCGTGGTCCCCGGTCCGGTACGCGCCTTTCGCGACCACCGCCCGGTAGAGGCCGACCTGGGCGAGCTCCAGGGCATCGGCGTTCGGGTGCTCCAGGATGACCAGCTTCTCGGCGGTGACGCGCAGCGTGGACATGGACGGACTCCTCCCCTTGGTTCGGCCCCGGCCGTGTGTCCGACCGGCCCGGCCGTCTGTACGGACGGCGACCACTCTCGCCGTTCGACCACCCACGGCGCGACGCAATTACCGCGCGCCCCTCGCCAGCGCCCCCACCGGCCCACCGTCCCCACCAGCCTGACCGCCTCACCGTCCTCACCGCGCCCCGCGAGTCCCGGTTGAGCCATCCCACAGCAGCCCCGAGACCCGCCCGGCCCCCAGCTGTGCGAACCGACAGGGGATTTATCGCTCGCATATGCGGCACTATGATCGCCGTAATGGCCGCACCTGCGGCTCGTCCCTCGCGCCCCTCCCGGCGCGCACCCTGGAGGGGAAGCACCGATGAGCACCCGTACGCCCACCGCCCGCAGGCTCGCCGTCGCCACCGCCGCGGTCCTCGTCCTCGGGCTCGGAGTCAGCGCCTGCGGCAGCGACGGCGGCAAGTCCTCCGGTTCCTCGGCCTCTTCGAGCACCTCCGCGAACGCCTCCGCTGCGGGCAGCAGCGTCCCGAAGGCCTCCGGCACCATCACCGTCTTCGCCGCCGCCTCGCTCAAGGAGACCTTCACCGAGCTCGGCAAGAAGTTCGAGGCCGCCAACCCGGGCGCCAAGGTCACCTTCAACTTCGGCGGCAGCTCCAGTCTCGCCACCAGCATCAACTCCGGTGCCCCGGCGGACGTGTTCGCCGCCGCCAGCCCGGCCACCATGAAGACCGTGACGGACGCGGGCGGCGCCAACGGGCAGCCGACGACCTTCGTCCGGAACACGCTCACCATCGCCGTCCCCAAGGGCAACCCCAAGCACATCGCGGGCCTCAAGGACCTCACCGCCTCCGGCGTGAAGGTCGCGCTGTGCGCGAAGGAGGTGCCGTGCGGCGCCGCCGCCCAGACCGCGCTCAAGGCGGCGGGCGTCGACCTCACCCCGGTCACCCTGGAGCAGGACGTCAAGGGCGCGCTCACCAAGGTCGAACTCGGCGAGGTCGACGCGTCCCTGGTGTACCGGACCGATGTGCAGGCCGATGCTGCGAAGATCGACGGCGTGGACTTCCCCGAGGCCGACAAGGCCGTGAACGACTACCCGATCGCCGCGCTCGCCAAGGCGCCGAACAAGGACGGCGCCGCCGCCTTCGTCGCGTACGTCCAGTCGCCCGAGGCCAAGCAGGTGCTGACCTCGGCGGGCTTCCAGGCACCGTGAGCGAGCGCACCACCGGCTCCGGGGACGGCTCCGGACGCGACTCCGGGGGCGACTCCGGTCGGAACCGCACCGTCGGCGGCGGCGCGGCGGAAGCCGAGAAGGCCCTGCCGCGCCGCGCCCCACGAAACCGCGCCCCGCGAATCCGGGGCCCTCGAAGCCGATACCCGCGGACGTACCGCGCCCCGGTCGCCCTGCTGCTCCCGGCGCTGCTCGGGTTGGCGTTCCTGGTCCTGCCGCTGGTCGGCCTGCTGATCCGGGCGCCCTGGAGCGACCTGTCCGAGCAGCTCACCAGCACCGCCGTCTGGGACGCGCTGCGCCTGTCGCTGATCAGCGCGACCGCGGCCACCGCCGTGTCGCTGGTCCTGGGCGTCCCGCTGGCCTGGCTGCTCGCCCGCACCGAGCTGCCGGGCCGGCGGGTGATCCGGGCGCTGGTCACCCTGCCGCTGGTGCTGCCGCCGGTGGTCGGCGGTGTGGCGCTGCTGCTGGTGCTCGGGCGGCGCGGCATCGTCGGCTCCTGGCTGGACTCGGCCTTCGGCATCACGCTGCCGTTCACCACCACCGGGGTCGTGATCGCCGAGGCGTTCGTGGCGATGCCGTTCCTGGTGATCAGCGTCGAGGGCGCGCTGCGGGCCGCCGACCCCCGCTACGAGGAGGCCGCCGCGACCCTGGGCGCCTCCCGACTGACCGCGTTCCGGCGGGTCACCCTGCCGCTGATCGCGCCGGGCATCGCCGCCGGGGCCGTCCTGGCCTGGGCCCGGGCGCTCGGCGAGTTCGGTGCGACGATCACCTTCGCGGGCAACTTCCCGGGCCGCACCCAGACCATGCCGCTGGCCGTCTACCTGGCCATGGAGTCCGACCCGCAGGCGGCGATCGCGCTGTCGCTGGTGCTGCTGGTGGTCTCCGTCGCCGTCCTGGTCGGCCTGCGCGACCGCTGGCTGTCGACGCCGTGACCCCGCCCGCCCGCGCCGCCCCGAGCGCACAGGCCATCCCGACCACCCGCACCATCCCGAGCGCACGCGCCCTCCCATCCCCACCTGCCATCCCGGACACGCTGAACGCAGCAGACGCACTGGAAACCTGGACGCCGCCCCGATGAGCACCGAAAGCCGCCCCGGCCCCGCCCTGGACGCCCGCCTGCGGGTCGAGCGCGCCGCGTTCGCCCTCGACCTCACGCTGACCGCCGCCCCCGGCGAGGTGGTGGCACTGCTCGGCCCCAACGGCGCCGGGAAGTCCACCGCCCTGCGCGCCCTCGCCGGGCTGCTCCCGCTCACCGGCGGCCACCTGCGCCTGGACGGCCGCCTCCTGGAGGACCCGGCGCAGCGCGTGCACACCCCGGCCGAGGAGCGGCCGGTCGGCGTGGTGTTCCAGGACTACCTGCTGTTCCCGCACCTGAGCGCGCTCGACAACGTCGCCTTCGGCCCGCGCTGCCAGGGCCGCCCCAAGCGGGAGGCGCGGGCCGAGGCGGCCGACTGGCTGGAGCGGATGGGCCTGGCCGACCACGCCACGGTCCGCCCCGGCCGGCTCTCCGGCGGCCAGGCCCAGCGGGTGGCGCTCGCCCGAGCCCTCGCCGTACGCCCCCGGCTGCTCCTGCTGGACGAGCCGCTGGCCGCCCTGGACGCCCGCACCCGGCTCGACGTACGCGCCCAACTGCGGCGCCACCTGGCCGAGTTCGAGGCGGTGGCGGTGCTGGTGACGCACGACCCGCTGGACGCCATGGTGCTGGCCGACCGACTGGTGGTGATCGAGGACGGGCACGAGGTGCAGTCCGGCAGCCCGGCGGAGGTCGCCCGGCGCCCGCGCACCGACTACATCGCCCGGCTGGTCGGGCTGAACCTGTACCAGGGCCGGGCCGAGGGCTCCCGGGTCACGCTCCCGGACGGCACGGTGCTGGCCACCACCGAGGAGCTGGACGGTCCGGCCTTCGTCGCCTTCCCACCCTCCGCCGTGACGCTGTACCGGGAGCGTCCGCGGACCAGCGCGCGCAACCTCTGGCAGGCCGAGGTCACCGGGCTCGACCTGCACGGCGACCAGGTCCGCGTCGAACTCTCCGGCGACCTGCCGATGGCCGCCGACCTGACCCCGGCCGCCGTCGCGGAGCTGGAGCTGGCGCCCGGCGTCGCGGTCTGGGCCTCGGTCAAGGCCGCCCAGACCCACGCCTACCCGGCCTGAGCGGCCCTTTTTGACGCATCATCAGCTCGCGTCACTCCGAGGGCTCGACGAACCCCGACTCGTACGCCGCGATCACCGCCTGGGTGCGGTCCCGCGCCCCGAGCTTCGCCAGCACGCTGCTGACGTGCGTCTTCACCGTCTGCACGCCGAGGAACAGCCGCTCGGCGATCTCCCCGTTGCTCAGGCCCCGCGCGACCAGCCGCAGCACCTCCGCCTCGCGCCCGGTCAGCGCCGCCCGCTCCATGGCGGCCCGGGCGGTCGGGTTGCCGTGCCCGGCCGCCAGCCGGCGGATCGCGGCCGGGAACAGCAGCGACTCGCCCGCCGCCACCAGCCGTACCGCGTGGGCGATCTCGGCCGGGCGGGTGCGCTTGAGCAGGAAGCCGTCGGCGCCCGCGCGCAACGCCTGGTAGACGTAGTCGTCGTTCTCGAAGGTGGTCACGACCAGGATCCTCGGCGGACGCTCCTCCGGTGCGCCGGGGCGCAGCAGCTCGCGGGTGGCCGCCAGGCCGTCCAGCACCGGCATCCGGACGTCCATCAGCACCACGTGCGGGCGCAGCGCGCGGGCCAGCGCGACCGCTTCCGCGCCGTCGGCCGCCTCGCCGACCACCCGCAGGTCCCCCTGCGCTTCCAGGACGGCCCGCAGGCCGGCCCGGACCAGTTCCTCGTCGTCGGCGAGCAGGATGTCCGTCATCCCCGCGGCTCCTCCGGCCGGGCCTCGCATCACAGGATCGTTCGTCACGAGCCCAAGCGTAGGGGCAGCCGGACGGTCAGCACCCACTCCCCTCCGCCCTCCTGCGACACCCCCGCCGCCGCCTCCCCGCCGAGCAGCGTGGCGCGCTCGCGGATGCCGCGCAGCCCCTTGCCGCCCTTGCGCGTCGCGCCCCGGCCCGCACCGCCCGCCGGAGGTCGTGCCGAACCGGCCGGACCGGCAGGCCCGGCCGCGCCGACCGCCGAACGCCCGGCGCCGGGCAGCCGGTTGGCGCAGCGCAGCTCCAACTGCCCTTCCCGTACGGCGATCCGGATGTCGACCGGTTCGCCGGGCGCGTACTTGAGCGCGTTGGTGACACCCTCCTGGACGATCCGGTACGACTCGCGGGAGAGCACCCCGGGCAGCGTGCCGGGCGGCACCTCCATCCGCGCCTCCACCGGGCTGCCGGCCGCCCGGGCGGTGTCGAACAGCGCGGGCAGCTGGTCGATCCCGGGCTGTTCGGTGGCCACGCCGTTCGCCCCGGCCGGGGTCTCGCGCAGCAGCACGAGGGTGCGTTCGAGGTCCTCCATGGCCTGCCGGCCGGTCTCCTCGATGACTTCGAGCGCCTTGGCGACGAAGGCCGGGTCCCCGACCTCGCGCGCCGCGCCTGCCTGAAGGACCGTCACCGTCAGTGCGTGGCCGATCGAATCGTGCAGCTCCCGGGCCAACCGGTTGCGTTCCAGCAGGCGTTCGGCCCGCAGCTCCGCCTCCGCCAGCCGCTCGGTCGGAGACGGGCCCAGCAGCCGTACAGCCATGGCGAGTTGGAGGCGCCCGGCGAGGACCAGGAACCAGCCGAAACCGAGTACCAGCAGAGGAGAGAACGGGAGGTACCAGAGCGCGTCCGGACCGGTCAGCCGGTCGTAGCACGCGGCGGAGCCGAGGGAGAGCACGAACCCGGCCACCGAGCCGAGCGCGACCCGGCCGATCAGCCAGCCCGCCGTCCGCCGCCGGTCGGCCCAGGTGCGGGAGGGCTCGGCGGCGATGTCCTCCTCGCGGTCGGGCACCAGCAGCAGCCGCGCCTGCACCCCCTCCGCCCGCCGAGCCGCCGGGATGAGCGCGAGCGCCGCGAGCAGCACGCAGTCCACCAGTACGCTCGCCGTGAGGATCTCGCCGAGGCCCTTCCGGTACGTCCCCGGATAGATCATCAGCACCACGCCCGCGAAGATCCACCCCACCAGCAGGTGCAGCAGCCGCGCGTACGTGACGCCGGCCGCCAGCGGCGCGACGAGCCTGGACACCGCACTTCCCGGCGCGGATCCTCCGGACACCGCGCTCGCGCCCCTCAACGCTGCGATCTTGGACATTGCGCCATCCTGCCAGGTCGCCCCCGGTCCGCGGATCCCGCGCCGGTCGCCCGCGCCCTCCCTCCTGGGAGGGAGGCGGCTCCCCGCCCCGGCGGGATCCGCCGCACCGGCCCGCTCCGGTCGAATGGAGCCACCGACCGGGGCAGCGACAGCGGGCACCGGCGGAGACCACCGACGACGAGACGAGGGGAGCGGGCCGTGATCGAGATCCAGGGCCTGACCAAGGAGTACGACGGCCGGCGCGTCGTCGACGACCTGACCTTCGAGGTCCGACCCGGCGTGGTGACCGGCTTCCTCGGCCCGAACGGCGCCGGCAAGAGCACCACCATGCGCCTGGTCCTCGGCCTCGACCGGCCGACCGCCGGACACGCCCTGGTCGACGGCCGCCCGTACGCCGAACTCCCCGCCCCACTGCGGACGGTGGGCGCACTGCTGGACGCCCAGGCGATGCACGGCGGCCGGACCGCGCACGGCCACCTGCGCTGGCTCGCCGCGAGCAACGGGCTGCCGGCCCGCCGGGTCGACGAGGTGCTCGGCCAGGTCGGCCTGGCGGACGCGGCCGGACGGCGGATCCGGGGCTTCTCGCTCGGCATGCGCCAGCGCCTCGGGGTGGCCGCCGCCCTGCTCGGCGACCCGCCGGTGCTGCTGCTGGACGAACCCGTCAACGGCCTGGACCCGGAAGGCATCCGCTGGATCCGCACCCTGCTGCGCGACCTGGCCGCCGAAGGCCGGGCGGTGCTGGTCTCCTCCCACCTGATGACCGAAATGGCGCTCACCGCCGACCACTTGGTGGTGATCGGGCGCGGCCGACTGCTCGCCGACGCCGCCACCTCCGAGTTCATCGACCGCCACGGCCGGACCCGGATCAGGGTCCGCGCCGTCGCCCCCGCCAAGCTCGCCGCCCTGCTCGGCGACCCCGGCCACGACCACGGCCTCGACGCCACCGAAGTCGACGGCGGCGCCTGGGAGGTGAGCGGCGCCGAACCCGAGCGGATCGCCGCGCTCGCCGCCGCCAACGGGGTGGTGCTGTACGAGATCGCCGTCCAACAGGACTCGCTGGAGGAGGCGTTCATGCGGATGACCGCCGACAGCGTCGAGTACCGCGCGGAGGCCTCCGCATGACCACACCGGTTGCCGGCTCCGCGCACGTCCTGCACGTCCTGCGCGCCGAGCGGATCAAGCTCACCACCCTCCGCTCGCTCTGGATCACCCCGCTGCTCGCCCTGCTGCTGACCGCCGGGGTCACCACGGCCATCGGCGCGGCCATCGGCGGCAAGGACCACAGCATCACCGACGACCCGAGCGTCGGGGTCTTCTACGGGCTCAACTTCGGCCAGGCGGCCCTGGCCTGCTTCGGCATCCTGCTGATCGGGCAGGAGTTCAACACCCGCATGATCAACGTGTCGCTCACCGCCGTCCCGCGCCGCAACCGGCTGTACGGCGCCAAGTTGGCGCTCGGCGCGCTCGTCGGCCTCGCCGTCGGCGCCGTCGGCACGGCGGGCGCCTTCGCCGGCTACGCGGCCACCGCCCCGGGCGCCTGGGACGGGCCGGCCCTCCTCCGCAGCGCCGTCGCCGGCGTGCTCTACCAGGCGCTGCTCGTGGTGCTCTGCCTCGGAGCGACCGCGCTGCTGGGCAACCTCACCGCCGCCATGGGACTGCTGGTGCCGACCGTCTTCCTGCTCTCGCCACTGCTCGGCGGAGTGCCCGGGATCCGCCGGGTCGTCCAGTTCCTGCCCGACCGGGCCGGCCAGTACGCCCTGCGCTACGCCGACGACCCGCAGGTCGCGTACGGGCACTGGACCGGGCTACTGATCATGGCGCTCTGGACGGCGCTGGCGGCGTACGGCGGCCTGCGCGCGCTGCGCCGCATCGGCGCCAAGTGACCTCGGACGAACGGGAAACGGGAGAAAACCATGAGCACGCTCGCCGGCGCCCTACGCGCCGAACGCGTCAAGTTCACCACCCTGCCCTCGCAGTGGGCGGCCCCGCTGGTCGCCCTGGCACTGACCGTCGGCGTCACGGCCGCCGTCAGCGCCGCCTACGGGGCGAAGGAGCACACGCCCGCCCCGGACCCGGCCAACGGGATCTTCTACGGGCTGCTCTTCGGCCACGTCGCGGTGGCCTGCCTCGGCATCCTGCTGATCGGGCAGGAGTTCAACACCCGCATGATCGGCACCTCGCTCACCGCCGTCCCCCGGCGCGGCCGACTGTACGGCGCCAAGCTCGCGCTCGGCGCCGGGCTGGGCCTGCTGCTCGGCCTGGCCTCGACGGCGGGCTCGTTCCTGGCCGTCGGCACCACCGTCGGCCTGGACCTCTCCACCCCGGGCCTGGCCCGCAGCTTCCTGGCCGGCGTGCTGTACCACCCGATGATGGTGCTGCTCTGCCTCGGACTGACCGCGATGCTGGGCAACTTCAGCGCCGCGCTCGGCCTGCTGACCCCGATGGTGTTCCTGGGCACCACCTGGCTGGCCGCCATCCCCGGCGTCCGGGAACTCGGCCAGTTCCTGCCCGACCGGGCCGGCCTCTACGCGACGCGCACCCAGACCGAGCCGGGCATCCACTACGGCCACTGGACCGGGCTGCTGATCATGGCGCTCTGGACGGCCCTGGCGGCCTACGGCGGACTCCGGGCGATGCGGCGGTACCAGCACAGCTGACGGACGACAGCCGACAGCAAACTGCGAACAGATGACAGATTTCGAAATCTGTCATCTGTTCGCAGTCGTCTGCAAGCTGTTAGCTGTTAGCTGTTCGCCGTCGGCTGTCAGCCCGTCACCGCAGCGCCGGGTGCTCCGCGATCACCGTGCAGCTGCCCGGCGCGATCTCGGTGAAGCCCGCGTCCTGGACCACCGGCAGCCCGCTGCGGACGAGTTCCTCCCACGCCTCCGGCGAGGCGGTCCGGACCGCGAGCGCGAAGCCGGCCTCGGCCCACTCCTTGCGCTGCGCCTCGTCCAGCCGCCACCACGCGAGCTGGGCGGCGTGCCCGGTCTGCGCCATCGTCTTGCCCGCGCTCATCTCCAGCTCGGGGTTGAGCCACAGCACGGGCAGCCCCGGCTCGGGCGCGCCGACCTCGGCCGTCTCCTCGAGGTCCGTCCCGGACACCTGGAGCTTGGCGAGTTCCTTCGGCCAGCCGTCCAGCGGGACCGGCGGGAACACCCGCACCTCGGCCTCCCGCCCCTGCACCGTGACGCCCGGCAGCTCACCGGCCCGGCGCCACTCCCCGCCCCGGGCCCGCCGGACCACCTTGCGGATCCGGGCGTCCTCCCAGGCCTCGACCCGCTCCGCCCACTCGCCGCCCGCCTCGGTCACCCGAGGGTCGGCGAGCAGGGTGAGCACCGCCCGCGCCGAGGTCTCCAGCGCGTCCGTCCGGCCCGGCGGAGTGGCCCGCTCCAGCCGGACGACCAGCGGCAGCACGTACTGCGGCCGCTCGTCGCGGTCCTCGCGCGACGGGGCGTCGCCGGGGTCGGCCACCGGAGCGGGGGCCGGGGTAAGGGGAGTCGGGGCGTCGGAAGGAGAAGTCACCCGTCCAGGATGCCAGCCCCGCCCCGACCGACTCGGCCCGCCCCGTCCGCCCCGGCAGTCACCCCGGCACTCGCGTCGGCACTCCCGCCGGCACTGGCCCCGTCAGCGCCGGTAGCCGCGCTGCGGGTCCCGCTCCTCCGCGTCCTCGTACATCAGGAACCAGCCCTCCGGGTGGGTGGCCGCGAGCAGCATCTCGGTGCGCTGCTCCGCCGCCAGCTCCGGATCGCCCTCGTCCGGCCCGTAGACCCCGAACAGCTCGTCCTGGCAGCCGTCCCAGTCGTAGTCGTACAGGTCGGCCGGAAGGTCGCCCATCATGTCCGCCACCGACTCGGGCTGCGCACCGAGCAGCGCCCGGGCGTCCACCAGAGCCATCCGCAGCGCGATGTCCTCGGCCAGGCAGCGCGGCAGCGGCCACTCGCCGAGCGCGAGGTCGTCGGCGAGGTCGTCGAAGGCCCGGGCCATCGCGCGGCGCCAGCCCCGGTGCATCCGCCAGGTGCGTTCGGGAAGCCGGGCGAAGACCGTCCAGTCCACGTCATCGCTGTCGGCGACCGCCTCGTCCCCGTGCTCGTCGAGGTCGTCGTACGCGGCGTCCGCCAGGCCGATCAGCTGGGCGTGGAGCAGGCAGGCCGTGCGCGGGGTGAGCGTCCAGTCCGCACCCGCGCCGCCCTCCTCCTCGTCGCCCTCCAGCGGGAACAGGTCGGCGAAGTCCGGTGTGAAGTCCTCCGTGACGCTGATCTCCAGCGTGCCGCCGATCGCCTCCACCCCGGGGATGGCGGCCACCAGCCGGTCCGGATGCAGCAGCGCGCCGAGCGCCGCGTTGGCGTCCTCGGCTACCTCGCGCAGCAGTTCGCGGCGCTGCCCGGCCGGGTCGACGCCCCCGAAGTCCAGCTCCTCGACGGCCCTGATCGCGGCCGCGCGCAGGGCCGGCCAGTCGGTGATCCGCAGGCCCAGCACCACCGTCGCCTCGATTTCCTGCGCGCCGGAGTCCTCCGCCGCGCCCGGCCCCTGTGGATGATCACTTCGCTCGCCCATGGGGCTAACGGTACGGCCTTTCGGTCGCCCGATCACCGGTCCGGACCAGCTTCCGGGAGCCTTCTCGGCCACCGCCCGGCCCCGCCGCTGTCACTCGGACGCAGGAGTTTGGCAGGATGAGCCGCATGGCTGACATCAACGAGTACGGCGGCGGGCAGGGCCCGAACGCCGACGTCCTGGTCGTGACCACCAACGACATCCCCGGTTACCGGGTCGACCACGTGATCGGCGAGGTCTTCGGGCTGACCGTCCGCAGCCGCCACGTCGGCAGCCAGATCGGTGCCGGTCTGAAGTCACTGGTCGGCGGCGAGCTGCGCGGTCTGACGAAGACCCTGGTCGAGAGCCGCAACGAGGCGATGCAGCGGCTGATCGAGCAGACCAAGGCGCGCGGCGGCAACGCCGTCCTGATGATGCGCTTCGACGTCACGGAGGCGGCCGCCGTGGGTACCGAGGTCTGCGCCTACGGCACCGCCGCGGTCATCTCCCCGGTCTCCTGACGTTCCTCTCGTGACATTCCTCTCCTGACGCGCCCCGTTCCCGCGTCGCAGTTCACGCGGCATCTCTCACGTCCCACGGACGAAATCCCGGCGGGAACACCCGCCGACCTCCCGATGTTTCCCGGGGGTGACTGTTTACGGTGCAACGAACAGCGTTCCGGAACGGGTGGACGTCCTGGTGGTGGGCGCCGGACAGGCAGGTCTGTCCGCCGCCTACCACCTGCACCGCCGCGGCTTCGCCCGTCACCGGACGGGCGTCGACGGCGGCTTCGTCGTCCTCGACGCCAACGCCGTCCCCGGCGGTGCCTGGGCGTACCGCTCGCCGTCCCTGCGGATGGCCACCGTGCACGGCGTCCACGACCTCCCGGACGCCGAACTCCCGCCGCCGGACCCGGACGCCCCCGCGCGCGAGGTGGTGCCGGAGTACTTCGCGGCGTACGAGGCGCAGCACGCGCTCCCGGTCGTACGCCCGGTCGCGGTGCGCGCCGTACGCGCCGAGTCCGAGCGCCCGGACTCCCGGCTGCTGGTCGAGACCGACCGCGGCACCTGGTCCACCCGCGCGCTGATCAACGCCACCGGCACCTGGACCCGCCCGTTCCTCCCGCACTACCCGGGCCGCTTCGCGGGCCGCCAGCTGCACTACGCCGAGTACCGCGGCCCCGAGGAGTTCACGGGCAAGCGGGTGCTGGTGGTGGGCGGCGGCGCCTCGGCGGTCCAGGTGCTGTCGGAGGTCGCCGCGGTCGGCGAGACGGTGTGGGTCACCCGTTCCGAGCCCGTCTACCACGACGGGCCGTTCACCCCCGAGTACGGGCGCGCGGTGGTCGCCAGGGTCGAGGAGCGGGTCCGGCAGGGGCTGCCGCCGCGCAGCGTGGTGAGCGTGACCGGGCTCGGCCCGTCCGTTGCCTACCGGCGCGCCGAGGAACTGGGCGCGCTGCACCGCCGACCGATGTTCGACCGCCTGACCGAGCACGGGGTCGCCTGGGGCGACGAGGAGCTGACCGTGGACGCGATCGTCTGGGCGACCGGCTTCCGGCCCGAGGTCGGGCACCTCGCTCCGCTCGGGCTGCGCTCCCCCGGCGGCGGCATCGCGCTCACCGGCACCCGGGCCACCGCCGACCCCCGCGTCCACCTGGTCGGCTACGGCCCGTCCGCCAGCACCGTCGGCGCCAACCGGGCCGGGCGGGCAGCCGTCAACGACCTCGTCAAGCTGCTCGGGGACCCGGTGCCCGGGCGGCCGACGATCTCCGGCCCGACGGTCGCGAGCCCGACGATCGCCGGCCCGAGGGTCGGGAGCCCGACGCCCGGTAACCCGGTCATGGAGCCCGCCACCGTCTGAGGCTCGGCGATCGTGATCCGGTCGGCGGGCGGTGGTGGCCCGCTCAGCGGTCGTAGTCCACGGTCACCCGGTCGGTGAGCGGCCGGGCCTGGCAGGTGAGGACGTAGCCGGCGGCCAGCTCCTTCTCCTCCAGCGCGAAGTTGCGGCGCATCTCCACCTCGCCCTCGGTGACCAGGGCGCGGCAGGTGCCGCACACTCCGCCCTTGCAGGCGAACGGCAGGTCGGGGCGGGAGCGCTGGGCGCCGTCCAGGATCGAGCGGTCGCGCGGGAGGCAGAGCGTGCTGCCGCGGCCGTCGAGGACGACCGTGACCTCGCTCCGCGGGCCCGACACGCCGTCGGCGGAGCCGCCGGACGAGGCGTCCGTCCGGTCCCAGTCCTCGTCGCGCTCCGGGAGCGGCTCGTCCTCGGCGTGGAACAGCTCCTGGTGCACCCGCTCGCCCGGCACGTCCAGCTCGGCGAGCAGGTCCTTCGCCCCCACGACCATGCCGAACGGGCCGCACAGCCACCAGTGCCCGACGCTCCCGACGTCCACCAGCGCCGCCAGCAGCGCGCGTACCCGCTCCGGGTCCAGCCGGCCGCTGAGCAGTTCGGCGTCCCTGGTCTCCCGGGAGAGCACGTGGACCAGCTGGAAGCGGTCGAGGTAGCGGTCCTTCAGGTCGGCCAGCTCGTCCGCGAACATCACGCTGTCACTGCGCCGGTTGCCGTAGAGCAGGGTGACGGTGGAGCTGCGGTCGGCCGCGAGCACGGAGCCGGCGATCGACAGCATCGGGGTGATCCCGGAGCCGGCCGCGAGCAGCACGTGGTCGGCCGGGACGCCGAGCTCGGGGGTGAACAGGCCGGACGGCGTCAGCACCTCCACCTCCTCGCCCGGCTTCGCCTCGCGCACCAGCCAGCGTGAGAACAGCCCGCCGGGCACCTCCCGGACGGCGATCCGCAGCGGCCCGCCGACCGGGGCGCAGATCGAGTACGAGCGGCGCTCGTCGGTGCCGTCCACCAGCTTGCGCAGGGTCAGGGTCTGCCCGGGGCGGAAGGCGTACTCCTCCGCCAGCCCGACCGGCACCGCGAAGGTCACCGCGACGGCGTCCTCGCAGAGCCGCTCGACCCGGTCGATCCGCAGCCGGTGGAAGGTCGGGCGGCGGGCGGGGCGGATGCCGGTCCCCTCGGCGTCGGGGGCGGACCCGGCGGCGGAGGAGGCGGGAGCGGCGGAGGAAGCGGCGGGCATTCAGATCTCCTTGACGCGTTCGAACGGCTCGCGGCAGGCCCGGCAGCGCCAGAGCGCCTTGCAGGCGGTGGAACCGAAGCGGGACAGCTCCTCCGTGTCTGCGTCGCCGCAGCGCGGGCACGGCACGGGGGGCGCGGCGGCGGTCCTCGGCGCGGCCAGGGTGGTGGGCGCGGTCGCGGTTCCGATGCGAGTGGGGCCGAGGGTGAGCGCCACCGGTCCGGCCGCGGCGACGGCGACGGCGGCGGTCGGGCGCGGCGGGGCGATGCCCGCCTCGGCGAGCTTGCGACGGCCCTCGGCGGTGATCAGGTCGGTGGACCACGGCGGGTCCAACCGCAGCCGCACCCGGACGTCCGGGTACCCGGCCGCGCGCAGCCGGCGGTCCACGTCGGCGGCCATCTCGGCGACGGCGGGGCAGCCCGAGTAGGTCGGGGTCAGCCAGACGGTCACCGTGCCGCTGCCGCCGTCCACCCCAACCTCGGCGAGGACGCCCAGGTCGGCCAGGGTGAGCATGGGCAGCTCCGGGTCCGGCACGGCCGCGGCGACCGCCCAGGCCAGCTCGCGGGCCATCGGGTCCGCGGTGCCCGTCGGCCCCGGGCCCGTCACGACGTCGCCGGTCACCACGTCGCCCCCGGGTGGGCGCGGGCCAGCACCTGGAACTCGGCGAGCAGCGGGCCGAGCGCCTCGGTGTGCACACCGTCCCGGCCGGCCAGGCCGAGGACGGTGGCCAGCGGCGGTACGTCCGGCACGGTCAGCCCGGCCTCGGCGAGAACGGCGCCGAGCGAGCGCAACACCGGTTCGCGCAGGGCCGCCGGGTCGACGCCCGCCCGCAGCTCCACCGGGTGCGCCGTGAACAGCTCCTCCAGCAGCGGCCAGACCGCGTCCACCCCGGCCTGCATCCGCCCGGCGGAGTACGGCGTGCCGTCGCCCAGGCGCAGGGTCCAGGCGGTGGCGTACTCCCGGTGGTAGGCCAGCTCCTTGACGCCCCGGGCCGCGACCGCGGCCAGCACCGGGTCGGGGTGCGCGCTCAGCGCCTCGTACAGGGCGCCGCGCGCGGTGGCGAACAGCAGCAGCCGGGCGATCGAGTACGCGAAGTCGCCGTTCGGGGCCTCCACCAGGCGGACGTTGCGGAACTCGTGCTCCTCCCGCCAGTACGCCAGGTCGTCCTCGGTGCGGCCGGTACCGTCCGCCTGACCGGCCCGGGTGAGCAGCAGGCGGGCCTGGCCGAGCAGGTCGAGGCCCAGGTTGGCGAGCGCGACCTCCTCCTCCAGCTCGGGCGCCCGGGTGCACCACTCGATCAGCCGCTGCGCGAGGACCAGGGCGTCGTCGCCCAGCATCTGGCAGTAGGCGGCGAGGTCGGCGCCGTCCAGACCGGGGGGCAGCGCGGTGTCCACGCCGAGCAGGGGATCGGCGAAGCCCGTCCCGTACGCCCAGCGGCCCTCGCCCTCGGGGCCGGGGGCGGCGTCGGCGAGGCTGAGGTAGA
The DNA here is from genome assembly GCF_053597855.1 of Kitasatospora sp. NPDC001225. Classification (NCBI taxonomy): domain Bacteria; kingdom Bacillati; phylum Actinomycetota; class Actinomycetes; order Kitasatosporales; family Streptomycetaceae; genus Kitasatospora; species Kitasatospora sp. NPDC001225. The sequence goes on along the minus strand of NZ_JBSFJC010000009.1, from coordinate 71,011 downwards.
CGTGGTCGTCCTGGCCGGTGCCGGCGGTGGAGGTGGTGGAGGTGGTGTGGTCGTGCACGGTGGCTCCCCCGTCAGATGTGCGGGACATCCTCGGGGATGTCGTAGAAGGTCGGGTGGCGGTAGACCTTGTCGCCGCTGGGCTCGAAGAAGGGGTCGCGCTCGTCCGGGGTGGAGGCGGTGATCGCGTCCGAGCGGACCACCCAGAGGCTCACGCCCTCGTTGCGGCGGGTGTACAGGTCGCGGGCGGCGAGCAGGGCCATCCGGTCGTCGGCGGCGTGCAGCGAGCCGACGTGGACGTGGTTCAGCCCGCGCCGGGGACGCACGAACACCTCGTACAGCGGCCAGCCGGCCTTGGGACCGGCTTTGGAACCGGCCTCGGGCCCGGCCTTGGGCCCGGCCTCGGACCCGGCCTCGGACCCGGCCTCGGACCCGGCCTCGGACCCGGCCTCGGACCCGGACGGGGAGCCAACCTGGGGGTCGGTCACTTTCCGTTCTCCTGTTCGGTCACATTGGTGGCTTCGGTGGCTTCGGTGGCTTCCGTGGGCCCGGCGGCCTCGGCCGCGCGCTTGGCCGCGTAGGCGACGGCCGCCTCGCGCACCCAGGCACCGTCCTCGTGGGCGGTGCGGCGGCGTTCGACCCGCTGGGCGTTGCAGGGGCCCTGGCCGTGGATGACCCTGGTCAGCTCGGACCAGTCCGGCTCGCCGAAGTCCCAGCCGCCGCGCTCCTCGTTCCAGCTCAGCTCGGGGTCCGGGAGGGTGACGCCCAGGTGCTCGGCCTGCGGGACGGTCATGTCGACGAAGCGCCGGCGCAGCTCGTCGTTGCTGTGCCGCTTGATCCGCCAGGCCATCGAGCGGGCGGTGTTCGGCGAGTCGGCGTCCGAGGGGCCGAACATCATCAGCGACGGCCACCACCAGCGGTCCACCGCGTCCTGGACCATCCGGCGCTGGGCCTCGGTGCCGCGCATCAGCGTCATCAGGAGCTCGTAGCCCTGGCGCTGGTGGAAGGACTCCTCCTTGCAGATCCGCACCATCGCGCGGGCGTACGGGCCGTAGCTGCAGCGGCAGAGCGGGACCTGGTTGCAGATCGCGGCGCCGTCCACCAGCCAGCCGATCACGCCGACGTCGGCGAAGGTGAGAGTCGGGTAGTTGAAGATCGAGGAGTACTTCTGGCGGCCGGAGATCAGCTTCTCGGTGAGCTCGGCGCGGTCGACGCCCAGGGTCTCGGCGGCGGCGTAGAGGTAGAGGCCGTGGCCGGCCTCGTCCTGGGCCTTGGCGAGCAGGATGGCCTTGCGGCGCAGGGACGGGGCCCGGGTCAGCCAGTTGCCCTCGGGCTGCATGCCGATGATCTCGGAGTGGGCGTGCTGGGCGATCTGGCGGATCAGGGTGGCCCGGTAGGCGTCGGGCATCCAGTCCCTGGGCTCGATCCGCTGCTCGGCGGCGACGACCGCCTCGAACCGGTCCTCCAGCGTCTGCGCGGGGACCGTCTCGGCCACCTCTGCTGTCACCACAGTCCCCTCTCGTGTCCTGCCCGGTCGGTCGCCTGGAGCACCGACCAACCGACTGACCGTTCGGTCGGTACCATTCTGCGCGGAGGGGCTGAGGGATGGCAAGGTGCGCAACGGATAACAGCTGACAGATTCTGAAATCTGTCAGCTGTTATCCGTCGGCTGTCTTCTGTTCTCTGTTCGCTGCTCTACGTTCGCCGTCCGCCGTCCGCTGTCCGCTGTCCGCCGTTCTACGTTCGCCGCCGCCGACTGCCGGGGGCCGGCGACCGGCGACCGGCTCCCGGCCGTCAGCGGCTCACCACCGGCTCAGCCCTCCGCGCGGTCGCGCAGTCGCGGCAGCGGCACCGCGAGCAGCGCCGCCAGCAGGGCGATCCGGGGAGCGATCTGGTCGACCCGGATGTGCTCGTGCCGGGCGTGGGCCCCGGCGCCCACCGCGCCGAAGCCGTCCAGGGTCGGAAGCCCGCGCGAGCCCGGCAGGTTGGTGTCCCCCGCCCCGCCCGCCGGAGCGCCGTCCAACTGCTGCCCGAGCACCGCGGCGAGCGAACGCACGTGCCGCAACAGCGGGTTGCCGGTCCGCTCGGGCCAGGCCGGACGGCTGGACAGCACCTCCGTACGGACCCGGGCGCCCGGACGCAGCGCGGTGAGCCGGGCGAGGTTGTCCAGCGTACGGCGCTGCGCCTCGACGGTGGCGAAGCGCAGCCCCAGCTCGGCCTCGGCCCGGCCGGCGACCACGTTGGCGCGCGAACCACCGCTGATCCGACCGGCGTTGAGCTCGGTGCCGGGCTGACCGGCGAGGTCGCGCACCAGCACGAGCTGGTCCACCAGCTCGTCGACCGCGGACACCCCGTCGTGGGCGTCGTTGCCCGCGTGCGCCTCGCGGCCGGTCACGGTGAGCCGCACCCGGGTGCTGCCGCGCCGCGCGGTCTTCAACCGACCGTCGGGGTGCGGCGGTTCGAGACCCAGGACCGCGGCGGCTCCGCGCAGCTGGCGCTCGACCAGGCGGCGTCCGTCGGGGCTGCCCACCTCCTCGTCGGAGACCACGACCAGGCGGACGGTCCGGTGCGGGCGCTCACCCAGGTCCGCGAGCAGCGACAACGCCCCCTCCAGGATGGCGAGTCCGCCCTTCATGTCGACCACGCCGGGCCCGGTGAGCCGACCGTCCTCCTCCGTCACCGGCCAGTCCGCGAGGGTGCCGACCGGCCACACGGTGTCGTGGTGCCCGACGATCAGCAGGTGCGGCAGGGACTCGTCCCGACCCTCCCACTCCAGTACGAGGTGGTCGCCGGCCGGTCCGGGCTCGCGCCGGGCGGTGGCACCGGTGGCACAGAAGCCGGCCGCCAACTCCTCGGCGAGCGCGTCGAGTCTGGGGGCGTCCCCACTGGGCGACTCGATCCGCGCCAGGTCGACGCAGCGACGCCGGACGGCCCCGGCGAGGGTGCGGGCCCGGGTGCTGAGCGCCTGCGGCACACCGGGCAGCGCCGTGGTGACGGCGGCGGCCCCGTGGGAGGCGGTGGCGGCCGGGCCCGTCGCGGGCTTCGCGACGACGTTCTTCGCCACGACGTTCTTCGTCACAGGGCTCTTCGTCACGGGGCTCTTCGCCGCCGCGGCCTTCGCGACGACGGGTTTGGTGAGGGCGGATTTCGTGAGGGCGGACTTGGCGGCTGCGGTCGTGGTGACGGCCACCTTGGCCACGACGGTCTTCGCGGCACCGGAGGCAGCCGCAGTGGCCTGGACCGAAGCGGCGGGAAGCGCAGGGGCCGAGACCGTAGTGCCCGGATCCGCAGCGGCAGTTGCGGTGCCGGCGGCGGTGCCGTTGGTGGTGGTAGCGGCGGTAGCGGCGGCGGTGGTCGCAGTGGCCGTGGCGGCGGCCAGGGCCTCACCGTCGGTGGCGGCCGGGACGGCGACCGATGTCGGGGCGGGTTCCGCGGCGGCGCCCGGTGCGGCGGGCGACCCGACGATCTGGGGACTCAACGCTCGCCTCCGCGGCCGCCGCCGGTATACAGCGGCCGTGCCGGCCGACCGCTCCCGCCCGGGTACCAGGCCCGGCCGGACCGCACCGGCCGACCGGGATGATGAGCGGCCCACCGAATCGGCCTGTCTGGCCCAAGTACGGTGGAACGGTTGGGCGGCGTGCTTGGCATGTGCGTCCTCCTCGCTCGATCCGGTGGCCCCGGTCCGCCCGGAGCCCCGTGGACGGCGGCTTCGTGGCGGTGGGCGCAGTGGCCGGACCGCCGCAGGGAAGCCGAGATGTGAGCCTAGAAGAACCGTTCGGTTTCCTGCGAGGTGGCCCTGTTCCCAGCGTGCCGGTACCGGGCCCCGCTTCGGACAACACCCGTCCGCTTTCGGCGCGGGCGCTCGGCGCGCGGGCCTGGATCGGCGCGCGGACGCGGTCGCCGGATCGCGCCCATCTCCACCATGGACCCGCCGCCCGAGTTCGGCAGCGCAAACGGCCAAGGCACGGCATTTCCACGCCGGATGGGTGACAGCGGCTCAGCACGCGATACGAACCGGGAGCACGCGGCGGCTCATGGAAGCCCGCTTCGACGTCCGCCCCGACTCCGGAGGAACGTCCGGGGAACGCCAAGGTGAACACCGGCCGATGCCGTGCCCCGATGTGCCCCACCGAGCCCCGCCGAGCCCCGACGTGCTTCGGCTGCAACCCCTGGCACGACAGGGCGGCACCCTGGAACAGCGGGACAGCGCCCGGATATGCGCGTGCGCGAACGTTCGCGACCGTACCCGCGGGTGCACGACCGATCGGCACCCGGGCACCCCGGCACCCGAACCCGGGCCCGGCCGATCCCAGCCGTCCGTCCTCAGCAGCCGTCGCCCATCAGCCCGGCGTCGCGTGCGAGCAGCGCCGCCTGGACCCGGTTGGCGACTCCGAGCCCGGTCAGGATCCGACTGACGTGCGCCTTGACCGTGCTCTCGCGCATCCCGAGCACACCGGCGATCTCGGCATTGGAGAGCCCGTCGGCGAGTTCGCGCAGTACGTCCGTCTCCCGCGGGGTGAGTCCGGCGGCCCGGCTGCGGGCGGCCACCGACCGGGGCGCCCCGACCCGGTGGTAGCGGTCGATCAGCCGCCGAGCGGCCGCCGGGTGCAGCATCCCCTGGCCGCCGGCGACGACATGGACGGCCCGGGCGATCTCCGCGGGCGGGGTGTCCTTCAGCAGGAAACCGTCCGCCCCGGCCGCGAGCGCCTGGTACACGTACTCGTCCAGGTCGAAGGTGGTGAGGGCGATGACCCGCGGACCGTCGGGGAGTTCGCGCAGCCGCCGGGTGGCGGCGATCCCGTCGAGCCGGGGCATCCGGATGTCCATCAGCACGACGTCGATCCGCCGACCGGCGGCGAGCTCGACGGCCTGCAACCCATCGGCGGCCTCGGCGACCACGGTGAGCTCCGGGTCCTGGGCCAGGAGGTCGACCAGGCCGAGACGGACCAGCGCGTCGTCGTCGACCACCATTGTTCGGATCATGCGGCGTCCTTCGGCTGCGGCTTCGGTTCCTGCTCAACGTGCTTCGCCCGCGTCGGTTGCGTCGCTTGCGTCGATTGGTTCGGCTGCGTCGGTTCCTCCGGTCGCTTCGGTTGCTTCGGTGGCTCCGACTGCTTCACTCCTCGCGCCCCCTGCGCCCCTTCCTGCGATTGCCGCGCCCCTGGCGTCCCCTTCCCCCGCTCCGGCCGCGGCGACGCCCGCCCGGGGTGCGCCACCGCGCGCGCCGACTGTGGATCCGGACCGTCGCCACGGAGCCGGGCGGAAGCCTCCTCCGGCACCGCCTGCGGCGGGCGGTCCGGCGCGGGTAACCGGGCGGCGAGCCGGAAGCCGCCGCCACCGTCCGGACCGGCGTCGAAGTGGCCGCCGAGGGCGCCGACCCGTTCGGCCAGCCCCACCAGCCCGTACCCGCCACCGGTGCCCGGCCCGCCCAACGGCGCCTCGCCCGGGCCGTTGCGGACCTCGACCGTCGTCGCCGGCGCCCCGTAGCCGACCCGTACGGTGACGGGCGCGGCGTGCGCGTGCTTGCGGGCGTTGGTCAGCGCCTCCTGCACCAGCCGGTGCACGGCCAGCCGGTGCGTGGTCGGGATGCTCTCCGGCTCCCCGGAGAGGGTGAGTTCGACCCGTTGGCCGGCCTGGGTCGCCTCGCCGACGAGCTCGGTGAGGTCGCGCAGTGCGGGCGCCGGGACGCGCCCGGCCTCGACGGGCACGGACGGCTCTCCTCCCGTGGCGGGCGGGGCCGACGGGTCGGCCCGCAGCGCGCCAAGGACGTCGCGCAGGTCGTCGAGCGACCGGGCGGCGGTGGTGCGCAGCAGCTCGAGGCGGTGGGTGAGCCGGTCGGGGTCGTCGGCGACGGTGCCGGCCCTGGCCTGGTCGCGCAGCACCCCGGCGTGCAGGACCAGGAGGCTGAGCCGGTGGGCCAGCACGTCGTGCATCTCCCGGGCGATCCGGGCCCGTTCGGCGGACCGGGCCTGCTCGGCGCGCAGCTCGCGCTCGCGGCGCAGCGCGTCGACCTGCTCGTGCAGGGTGCGGATCAGCACCCGTCTGCCCCGCAGCCACAGGCCGACCGCCATCGTGGCGGCCTGGACCAGGAGTTGGGACCCGGCGGTACCCGCCCGGCCGACCAGTGAGTCCACACCCACCGCACTGGCCACCGCGATGACCGAGCCGCCCGCCATCGCCAGGCCCGGCCGGCCGAGGTAGGCGAGGTGGAAGACGCTGAACAGGCCGGGGACGGCCCGGTTGAACAGCCCGCCCGTGAGCACCGGTAGCACGGCCGAGGCCACCGGGTGGCGGCGGGCGAAGAAGAGCGAGACCGCGGCGAGCGCGGCGACGACCGTGCGCGGCAGGCGCAGCGGACCGTCGGTCTGCGTCCACTGGGCCAGGGCCTCCTCGATGGTCAGGCCGAGCAGGCCGAGCAGCAGCAACGTGTCCGTCCCGGCCCGGTGGTCCGGCCCGTACCAGCCGAGCACACTCCGGCGCATGGTGCTCCTCCTTTCCGCTCTCCTCGGCCCGAAAGCCTTCCGTACGTCCGCCCTTGGGCACCTCGGGCTCGATGCTAGGGGCACTCGGCCGCGGAGCGCCTCTGTCTTCCGGGTAACCGCACCCTCGACTTTCGTCGGGGGTCGGCGCCGCTGACCGGCCGATTCGCGGCGGCTCCGCCCTGCCTAGCGTCGACGGCATGACCAACGAACGGCTCCACCACCGTCCGGACTCCCCTTCCCCCCTGTACAGTTCGCCCGTCGGCGGCGACCACCTGCTGTTCCTCGCCGAGGCCCTGCGCACCTTCCACGACACCGGCGCGCTGGCCCCGAGCGGCCCGGAGCTGGTGAACGCCCTGGTGGTACCGGTCACCAGCCGCCCGAACCGTCCGATCTCGGTGCTGGAGGTCGGCGCCGGCACCGGCGTGGTCACCCGCCGACTGGCCCAAGTGCTGCGCCCGGGCGACCGGTTGCACGTCGTCGAGGCCAACCCGCGGTTCGCCGAACGGCTGCGGGAGGACCCGGTCCTCGCCGCACGCCACCCCGGGGTCGGCCTGCGACTGTCGGCCTGCCGGGTCGAGGAGCTGCCGGAGTGCCGTCGACCGGCGCCGGAAGGGGCCCGGGCGGAGGACCGCGGGCAGCGGTACGACGTGATCGTGTCCGGGCTGCCGTTCACCAACTTCGAGCCCGCACAGGTGCGCGACATCCTCGACCTCTACCTGCGGCTGCTGGCGCCCGGCGGCGAGCTGACGTACTTCGGGTACCTCGGCACGACGACGGCGCGCAGCCTCACCTCCGGCCCCCGCCGGGGCGCCCGCCACCGGGCGGTGGTCCGGCTGCTGCGGCGGTTCGAGCAGGCGTACGGGCTGGGCGAGCGCACGGTGTGGCGCAATGTGCCGCCCGCCCGCGCCTGCCTGCTGCGGTCGCCGGGCGGCCGCGAGACCTGGGCGTCGGCCGGGAGCCCCGCTGTCGAACCCGCCGTCGGGCCGGCGGTCGAACCAGCGCCCCCGGACAAGGCACCGACCACGACGACCGCCACGGACACGGCAACCGGATCGGCGGGCGGGGCGGCCCCGCTCCCCCGATGATGGACCGGGGCCGGGCCCGGCTCCGACTCTCCCGCAGTGAGGAGCCGCGATGACCATCTCGGTACGTGACGTGGAAGCCCGGAACCGCTTCGAGGCCTGGGAGGACGGCAAGCCGGCGGGCTTCGCCGAGTACCTGCGCAGCGACCAGCTGGTGGTCTATCCGCACACCGTGGTCGAGCCCGCCTTCGAGGGCCGGGGCATCGGCAGCGCGCTGGCCCGCGCCGCCCTGGACGACGCCCGCGCCCGCGGCCTGTCCGTGCTGGCCACCTGCCCCTTCATCAAGGGCTGGATGCTCCGCCACCCTGAGTACACCGACCTCGCGTACGAGAACCGGAGCCGGGTCGCCGACTGATGTCGGCTTCGGCGCGGGCGTCTGCCGCCATGCCGCAGTCGCCCGCCCGCCCGTCCGCCCGCCCGACCGACCGACCGACCGACCGACCGACCGCATGTCCGCCCACCCGCCCGTCCGCCGAACAAATGACAGTCGACAGATTTCAACTTTCAGATAACAGACGACAGCGAACAGATTTTGAAATCTGTTCGCTGTCGTGTCACAGTGAGACCCGGGTCACCCTGCTCCTGCCCCTTCCGGCACCGCACCCGCCCCCTTGGAGTCACCCGTGTCCTCCCACACCCGCCCCGCCCGGCGCACCCTCGGCACCACCGGACCGGTCACCTCGACCCTCGGCCTCGGCTGCATGGGCATGTCCGACCTGTACGGCCCGGCCGACGAGGCCGAGAGCATCGCCACCATCCACGCCGCCCTCGACGCCGGGGTCACCCTCCTCGACACCGGCGACTTCTACGGCATGGGCCACAACGAGCTGCTGATCCACGAGGCGCTGCGCGGCCGCGACCGCGAGAGCGTGCAGATCAGCGTGAAGTTCGGCGCCCAGCGCGGCCCCGACGGCCAGTGGCTCGGCTACGACGCGAGCCCCGCCACCACCAAGACGGCGCTCGCCTACACCCTGCGCCGCCTGCGCACCGACCACGTCGACGTCTACCGCCCGGCCCGCCTGGACCCTGGCGTCCCGGTCGAGGAGACCGTCGGCGCCATCGCCGACCTGGTGCAGGCCGGCTACGTCCGCCACATCGGGCTCTCCGAGGTCGGCGCCGACACCCTGCGCCGGGCCGCCGCCGTCCACCCGATCAGCGACCTCCAGATCGAGTACTCGCTGCTCTCCCGCTCGATCGAGGCCGCCGTCCTGCCCGCCGCCCGCGAGCTCGGCATCGGCATCACCGCGTACGGCGTGCTCTCCCGCGGCCTGCTCGGCGGCCACTGGGACCGGGAACGCGCCCTCGCCGGGACCGACTTCCGCAGCCACAGCCCGCGCTTCCAGGGCGAGAACCTGGCCCACAACCTGGCGCTGGTCGAGGCCCTGCGCGAGATCGCCGCCGCACGGGGCGCCACCGTCGCCCAGGTCGCCATCACCTGGGTGGCCTCCCGCGGTCAGGACGTCGTCCCGCTGATCGGGGCCCGCCGCCGGGACCGCCTGACCGAGGCCCTCGGCGCCCTCGACGTCGCGCTGACCGAGGCCGACCTCGCCGCCGTCGAGGCCGCCGTACCCGCCGGCTCCGCCGCCGGTGACCGGTACGCTGCCGCACAGATGGCCCACCTGGACAGCGAGCGCTGACCGCACCACCAGCGCCGTCGCCGCACCACCGGCGCCATCGCCGCACGACCCGACCGCACGACCTAAGGACGGACCTCCCCGTGACCACGGACACCACACTCACCGCCGAGCAGATCCTGAGCGCGGCGGAGGACGTCCTCCGGCGGTTCGGCCCGGCCAAGGCCACCGTCGTGGACGTCGCCCGCATCCTCGGCGTCAGCCACAGCAGCGTCTACCGCCACTTCCCCAGCAAGGCCGCGCTGCGCGAGGCGGTCACCCAGCGCTGGCTCGACCAGGCGCACCACGAGCTGTCGACCGTCTCCAACGAGGGCGGCCCCGCCTCCGAGCGGCTGCAGCGGTGGCTGACGGCGCTGTTCACGGCCAAGCGGAAGAAGGCGCTGGACGACCCGGAGCTGTTCGCCACCTACATGGTGCTGGTCGAGGAGAACAGCGGCCTGGTGGACACCCACGTCGACACCCTGGTCGACCAGATCGCGCGGATGGTGGCGGAGGGCATCGAGACCAAGGAGTTCAAGCTCGCCCACATCCGCAACACCGCCCGCGCCGTCTTCGACGCGACCGGCCCCTTCCACGACCCGGCCTACGCGTCCACCTGGTCCACCCCCGACGTCGACGACCGGTTCGACGCCGTCTGGAAGCTCGTCCTCGGCGGCCTGAAGGCGAAGTGACGAACCGTCAGCAGATGTGGCGCCGGCGAGCGGAGGAATAACCGCTCGCCGGCGCCCCGCCCGTCCGGCAGACTGCCGCACACAGTTGATCTCACACGGAGGATGACATGCGTGCGGCCCGCCCGGTCCTGGACAGCCTGGAAGGACTCGCCCTCGGCGACGCCTTCGGCGACCGGTGGTTCTCGGTCCCGCTGGACGAGGCGCCCGCCGCGCTCACCGCCCGGCTGGTCCGGCCCGCACCCTGGCACTGGACCGACGACACCGCCATGGCGCTCGTGCTGGTCCGCCACCTGCTCGACGCGGGCGAGGTCCGACCGGACGCGCTCGCCCGGGGGTTCGCCGCCGAGTACGCCCGCGAGTACGGGCGCAAGTACGGCCCGTCGATGCACCGGGTCCTGCGCGGGATCGGCGCCGGCGGGGACTGGCGCGCCATCACCGCGGCCCAGTTCGAGGGTCAGGGCTCGCACGGGAACGGCGCCGCGATGCGGGTCGCGCCGCTGGGCGCCTGGTTCGCCGAGGACCTCGACGCGGTGGTCCGGCAGGCCGAACTGCAGGCGCTCACCACCCACTTCCACCCGGAGGCCGTCGCCGGTGCGGTGGCGGTCGCGCTCGCGGCTGCGCTGGCGGTCCGGAGCCGGGGCGGAAACCCGCCCGGCCGGGCCGAGTTGCTGACCGAGATCGCCGGACGGCTGCCGGACAGCGAGGTCCGCTCCGGGCTCCGGATCGCCGCCCGGATGCCCGAGCACACCAGCGTCCGGCACGCCGCCACCGTGCTCGGCTCGGGAGCGCTGATCTCCGCCGCGGACACCGTGCCGTTCGCCCTCTGGTCCGCGGCCGGGCACCTGGACGCGCTGCCGGAGACCGTCTGGAACACCCTGGAGGGCTGGGGCGACAAGGACACCACCTGCGCCATCGCCGCCGGTGTGGCCGCCGCCCGGACCGGGCTCGCGGGCGTGCCGCCCGGCTGGCTCGCCGCGCGCGAGCCACTCCCGGGCTGGGTCGCCGAGGCGTCCCGGACCGCCGACCGGTAACCGGGCGGTGCCGGATGCTGACCGCCCGGCTTCAGAGCCCGGCGGTCAGCACCGAGCCGTCAGTGCCGAGCCATCAGCATCGAGCCGTCAGCACCAGATGGTCAGCGCCGGGCAAGGAAGCGGAGCACCTTGTAGCCGAAGAGCAGGACCATGGCGCCGCCGATCGCCGACACCCAGGTCGTGACGTCGAGGAAGCTCACCTTCACCGTCCCGTGCATCCAGTGCGAGACGATCCAGGTGCCGATGTAGGAGCCGGTGATGCCGATCAGGGTGCTGCCGATCAGACCGCGCTCCCCCCTCGACATCGCCATCCTGGCCAGTGTCCCCGACACCAGGCCCAGCACGATCCACGCCATCCAGCTCATCCGCCGCCCCTTGCGTCATCGGTGTGGCGACCCCGTCGAGCCCCCGGGTCCCGTTCGGAAGGACGTACGAGGGCCTCGCACCGTTCCAGCACCGGCAAGGACCGGTTCGAACCGGCCATCCGGGCGCCGTCGTACCGGTCGGCGGAACTCCTCCCCCGGCACGCCCCGCCGTCTCCCGCACGCCGGGGCCGCACCGAACCATTCCGTCAGCGGCGCGAGTTGCCGAACAGCAGCCGGTAGGCGATCAGCAGCACCAGGGCGCCGCCGATCGCCGACACCCAGGTCGCCGCGTCGAAGAAGTGCGCGGAGATCGAGCGGTGCATGAAGTGCGACGCGATCCAGCCGCCGACGAAGGAGCCGGCGATGCCGATCAGGGTGGTCACGATCAGGCCGCCCGGGTCCTTCCCCGGCAGCAGCAGCTTGGCCAGCGCACCCGCCAGCAGGCCCAGCACGATCCACGCGACGATGCTCATCCGGCATCCCTTCCCGTCCAAGGCGCGACGGCCCCGTCCCGTCCGCTCTGCCCGCAAGGACGCCACCGCCCGCCGCCCGGTTCCGCCACCCGCGTCGGCCGCCCCGGTCGGCCACCCGCGCAGCACCGTCCGAACCCGGCGGACGAACCCAGCGGACGGGACCGGCCGACGGGACCGGCGGACGGGACCGGCTGACGACACCGGCCGCCCAGGCCGGACCGCCCGCGCGTGGCGCCCTTCCCGCGCGCCGTCCGCGCCGAAATACTGCGGCCATGCGCTTCCTGATCGCCACCGCCGGCTCCCGGGGCGACGTGGCCCCCTTCACCGGGCTCGGCGTCCGGCTGCGGGCGGCCGGGCATCAGGTGGCCGTCGCCACCCACGACACCTTCGCCGAGTTGGTACGGGCCGCCGGGCTGGAGTTCCGCCCGCTTCCGGTTGACCCGCGCGCCGAACTCGCCTCCGTTGAGGGCCGGCGCCTGCTGCGGGCCGGCAGCGGACCCGGCGCCGTCCTGCAACTCCTGCGGCTCGGCCGGAGGTTCATGCCCGCACTCGGCGACGGCATCGCCGACGCCACGGCGCTCGGGACCGACCTGCTGCTGACCACCAGCACCACCAGCGCACTCGGCCAGGTCGCCGCCGAGGCGGCCGGCATCCCCAGCATCGGGCTGTACCTCCAACCCCTCGCCCCCACCCGGGAGTTCGCGCCCGCCGTCACCGGCACCCGATCGCTCGGCCGGTCCGGCAACCTGCTGGCGGGACACGCCGTCCAGGCCGCGACCGACCAGCTGTTCGTCCCGGCCGTCCGCGGGCTGCGCCGTCGGCTCGGCCTGCCGCCGCTCGGCATCGCCCGGGCCCGCCGCAACCACCCCGTCCTGCACGGCTTCTCGCCACTGGTGGTGCCCCGACCCGCCGACTGGCGCCCCCGACTGGAGGTGGCGGGCTACTGGTGGCCGGCCGACCGGCCGGACTGGCAGCCCCCGGCCCGGCTGCTCGACTTCCTGGCCGCCGGGCCGCCGCCGGTCTTCGTCGGCTTCGGCAGCCTGGTCGTCCCCGACGCCGAGCGGCTGACCGCGACCGTCCTCGCCGCCGCCCGCGCCGCCCGGGTGCGCCTCCTGCTCCAGTCGGGGTGGAGCGGGCTGGCCGCCGAGGACTCGGACTCCGTCCTGACCGTCGGCGACACCCCGCACGACTGGCTCTTCCCCCGCACCGCCGCCGTGGTCCACCACGCGGGTGCCGGCACCACGGCCGCCGCCCTCCGCTCCGGGACCCCGGCCGTCCCCGTGCCCGCCCAGCTCGACGCACCGTTCTGGTCCGCCCGACTGGCCCGGCTCGGCGTCTCCCCCGGCCCCGTCCCCCTGCGCGGCCTCACCCCCGCCCGCCTCGCCACCTCCCTCCGCCTGACGCTCGACGACCCCCGCTACCGCACCCGCGCCCGAGCCGTCGCCACCACCCTGGCCGCCGAGGACGGCGCGGCCAAGGTCCTCGCCGCCGTCGAACGGGTTTCAGCGAACAGCTGACAACTGACAACCGACAACTTTCGAAATCTGTCAGCTGTTCGCTGTCACCCGTCAGTCGTTCGCCCTCCCCCGTCAGCCCTCCCCCGCCTCCCCGCTCCCCCTCCCGAACACCCTGCTCAGCCCCAGGTACACCACGGCCGCCGCCGTCAGCCCGACGGCCCAGCCGTAGTCGGCGAGCGACTTGAGGACGGGGATCAGGCCGTCCGCCGGGAAGGGGCCCTGCTTCACACCGTCGGCGTCGACGGTGGAGTACGAGCCGCCGACGGCCAGCACGCCGCCCACCAGCAGCGCCGTCACGGCCCGCCAGTTCCAGCCGGCCGCGTACCAGTACGCCCCGCCCGGGCGGTACAGCTCGGCGAGCCGGAGGCGGGTGCGGCGCAGGGCCCAGTAGTCGGCGATCAGCACTCCGCCGACCGTGCCGAGCAGCCCGCCGACCACACCGAGCCAGGTGAAGATGTACACGTGCGGGTCGGAGATCAGCCGCCACGGGAGGATCACGATCCCGACCACCCCCGTGATCAGCGCCCCGGTCCGGAAGGTGACGAAGCGGGGCAGCAGGTTGGCGAGGTCGTACGCGGGCGAGACGACGTTGGCGGCGATGTTCACCGACAGCGTCGCGACCAGCACGGTCAGCAGCGCGAACAGGATGCCGACCGGGTTCTCCATCTTGGCGGCCAGCTGGATCGGGTCCCACACCGGGGCCCCGTAGACCGCCTCGGAGCCCGAGGTGACCAGCACGGACAGGAACGCGAAGAGCGTCATCGTGGTCGGCAGGCCGAGCGCCTGCCCGCGTATCTGGGCCCGCTGGCTGCCGCCGAAGCGGGTGAAGTCGGGGATGTTCAGCGAGAGGGTGGACCAGAACCCGATCATGCCCATCAGCGCGGGGAAGAAGACCTTCCAGAAGCCGCCGCCCCACCCCAGCCTGGACGGCTGGTCGAGCAATGGCCCGAGCCCGCCCGCCTTGACGGTGATCCACACCAGCAGCGCGAGCGCGCCGACGATGACGAACGGCGCCGCCCAGTTCTCGAACCGCCGCAGCGCCTCCATCCCCCGCGCGATGATGGCCATCTCGATCAGCCAGAACAGCAGGAACGAGAGCCACTGCGTCCACGGGTAGCCGCCGAACTCACCGGCCGTGCGCCAGGATTCGCCGAACAGCTTGCCCGCCAGCAGGAAGATGCCCTCGCCGCCGATCCAGGTCTGGATGCCGAACCAGGCGCAGGCCACCGCCGCCCGCAGCAGGGCGGGCAGGTTGGCGCCGCGCAGCCCGAAGGCGGCCCGGGCGAAGACCGGGAACGGGATGCCGTACTTGGTGCCGGCGTGCCCGGTGAGCAGCATCGGGACCAGCACGAGGAGGTTGGCGAGCGCGATCGTCAGCACCGCCTGCTTCCAGTCCATGCCGAGCGTGACCAGGCCCGAAGCCAGCGTCCAGGACGGGATGTTGTGGGCCATGCCGACCCAGAGCGCGAGGAAGTTGTACGTGGTCCAGGTACGCCGTGCCACCGGGACCGGCCGCAGGTCGTCGCTGGTGAAGCCGTTGGGAGGCAAGTCCCCGGCGGCCGGGTCGAGTTCGACCCGGCCGTCGGGGTGGTGCCACTGTCTGCCGTCACTGGTCGCGGTTCCGGGCATGGGCAACTCCCGTCCGCCGCGGGCGGATCCGCGGCCGAGCTCGGGTGGGGGCGCCGGGCGGGGTCACAGGTGCGGGATGACGTCCGTCCCGTACGCGTCGATGGTGGTCTCGATGGCGTCGTGCATGGCGTAGACGGCGAACTGGTCGACGCCGAGCGAGCGGAGCTCCGCCAGTCGGGCCCGCTGCGCCTCCACCGGGCCGATCAGGCAGAAGCGGTCGATGATCCCGTCCGGGACGAAGGCCGTGTCCGGGTTCCCGGCCCGCCCGTGGTGGCTGTAGTCGTAGCCCTGCCGGTCCTTGATGTAGTCGGTGAGCGCCTCCGGTACCAGGTCGGAGTGCTCGCCGTAGTGGCTGACCAGGTCGGCGACGTGGTTGCCGACCATCCCGCCGAACCAGCGGCACTGCTCCCGGGCGTGGGCGAGCGCCTCGGGCGAGTCGTCGGCGGTGACGTAGGCCGGGGCGGCGACGCAGATGGTGATCGACTCCGGATCCCGGCCGGCCTCGACGGCGGCGGCCCGCACCGCCTTGACCATGAACTCGGTGAGGTAGGGGTCGGCCAACTGCAGGATGAAGCCGTCAGCCTGACGTCCGGTCAGGTTCAACGCCTTCGGCCCGTAAGCCCCCATCCAGATCGGCAGGGAGGCGCCGGCGCGGACCCACGGCAGGTGCATCTCGCTGCCGTCCACCTCGGCGGTGCGCCCCTCGGCCAACTCCTTGATGGCGTGCATGGCTTCGGAGAGCCGGGCGAGGGTGGCGGGGCTCCGCCCGGCGACCCGCATGGCGGAGTCGCCGCGGCCGATGCCGCAGACGGTCCGGTTGCCGTACATGTCGTTGAGGGTGGCGAACGTGGAGGCGGTCACCTCCCAGGTGCGGGTGGAGGGGTTGGTGACCATCGGGCCGACGGTCATCCGCTCCGTCTCGGCGAGGATCCGGCTGTAGATGACGAAGGGCTCCTGCCACAGCACGCAGGAGTCGAAGGTCCAGCCGTGGCTGAACCCGGCCTGCTCGGCGCGGATCATCCGGTCGATGAGCAGTCGGGCGGGCGGGTCGGTCTGGAGGACGAGGCCGATGTCCATGAGGGGCTCCAGGTAAGGGTTTTGACCGCCGCCACCCGGCCGTCGGCCGGATCGGTCGCCCCGGTCGAAGGGCCGGGCCGGCAGCCGGGCGGGCGACCGGACGGTCGGCAGACCGGACGGCGGGGTGGACGTCGCGGAACGGGAGGAACGGGAGGAACGGGAATCGGGAGAGGGATCAGACCAGGTACTGGCAGGTGTCCCGGCGCAGGAAGGTGCCGTGGCCGGCCCGGCCGCGCCAGTCGCCGTCGTCCAGCACGACGGTGCCGCGCGACATCACCGTCCGCACCCGGCCGGTGAGTCGGCGGCCCTCGTAGGCCGAGTAGTCCACGTTCATGTGGTGGGTCGCGGCGGAGACGGTCTGCACCGCGGTGGGGTCGTAGACCACCAGGTCGGCGTCGGCACCCGGGGCGATGGTGCCCTTGCGCGGGTGCAGGCCGAACATCCGGGCCGGGGTGGTGCAGGCGATCTCGACCCAGCGGCGCCGGCTGATGTGCCCGTCCACCACGGCCTGGTGGAGCAGGTCCATCCGGTTCTCGACGCCCGGCAGGCCGTTGGGGATCTTCGAGAAGTCGCCCCGGCCCAGCTCCTTCTGGCCGACGAAGCAGAACGGGCAGTGGTCGGTGGAGACCACCTGGAGGTCGTTGGTGCGCAGCCCGCGCCAGAGCGCCTCCTGGTGCTCGCGCGGTCTGAGCGGCGTGCTGCACACGTACTTGGCGCCCTCGAAGCCGTCGGCGCCCTCCTCGGCGAGGTTGTCGGTGGAGAGGAAGAGGTACTGCGGGCAGGTCTCGCCGAAGACGTTGAGGCCGGCGTCCCGGGCCCCGACGAGTTCGGCGAGCGCGGCGGCGGCGGAGACGTGCACCACGTAGAGCGGGCTGCCGGCCACCTGGGCGAGCTTGATCGCCCGGTGGGTGGCCTCGGCCTCCAGCAGTTCGCGCCGGACCTCGCCGTGGTAGCGGGGGGCGGTCCTCCCGGCGGCGAGCGCCTGTTCGACCAGGACGTCGATAGCGATGCCGTTCTCCGCGTGCATCATGATCAGCCCGCCGTTGGCGGCGCCGCGCTGCATGGCCCGCAGGATGCGGCCGTCGTCGCTGTAGAAGACGCCGGGGTAGGCCATGAAGAGCTTGAAGGAGGTGGACTCGCCGGAGTCCACGAGGGTGTCCATCTCCTTGAGCACGGCGTCGTTGACGTCGGAGACGATGGTGTGGAAGGCGTAGTCGATCGCGCAGTTGCCCTCGGCCTTGGCGTGCCAGGTGTCCAGGCCCTCGCGCAGCGAGCCGCCGACCGACTGGACGGCGAAGTCCACGATGGTGGTGGTGCCGCCCCAGGCCGCGGCGCGGGTGCCGGTCTCGAAGGTGTCGGAGGCCGCGGTGCCGCCGAACGGCAGCTCCATGTGGGTGTGGGCGTCGACGCCGCCCGGGATGACGTAGTGGCCGGTGGCGTCGATGACGGTGTCGGCGGTCCAGGCCTCGGCGGCGGAGCTGCCGGTGGTGGCCAGGGCGGCGACGCGCTCGCCCTCGATCAGGACGTCGGCGTGGAGTTCCTCGGTGGCGGTGATGACGAGGCCGCCGCGGACGACGGTGCGCTGGTGCGGGTCGCGGGTGGCCCTCACGTCGTTGGTGGTCATCGCGCTGCTCCTCAGGCCTCGGCGAGCGGCCCGTAGGCGTCGGGCCGGCGGTCCCGGTAGAACGCCCACTGCTGGCGGACCTGTTCGATCAGGCCGAGGTCGAGGTCGCGGACGACGAGTTCCTCCTCCTTGTCGGAGGCGACGTCGCCGACGAACTGCCCGCGCGGGTCGACGAAGTAGGAGGTGCCGTAGAAGTCGTTGTCGCCGTACTCCTCGGTGCCGACGCGGTTGATCGCGGCGACGAAGTACTCGTTGGCGACGGCGGCGGCGGGCTGTTCGAGCTGCCAGAGGTAGGCGGACAGGCCGCGGCTGGTGGCGGAGGGGTTGTAGACGATCTGCGCGCCGGCCAGGCCCAGGGCGCGCCAGCCCTCGGGGAAGTGGCGGTCGTAGCAGATGTACACGCCGACCTTGCCGACGGCGGTGTCGAACACGGGCCAGCCGAGGTTGCCGGGCTTGAAGTAGTACTTCTCCCAGAAGCCCTTGACCTGCGGGATGTGGTGCTTGCGGTACTTGCCGAGGTAGCTGCCGTCGGCGTCGATGACGGCGGCGGTGTTGTAGTAGACGCCGGCCTGTTCCTCCTCGTAGACCGGGATGACCATCACCAGCCCGAGCTCGCGGGCGAGGTCCCGCATCCGGCGCACGGTCGGGCCGTCGGGGACGGCCTCGGCCCAGCGGTAGTGCTCGGCTTCCTGGACCTGACAGAAGTACGGGGAGTTGAAGACCTCCTGGAAGCCGATGATCTTCGCACCCTGGGCGGCGGCCTCGCGGGCGTACCGCTCGTGGAGCGCGATCATGCTCTCCTGGTCACCCGTCCAGCGGGTCTGGACGAGCGCGGCCCGGACGATCTGCGACATGGTTACCTCCGCAACTCCGCGGCCCGGCCGTGCGGTCGGGCCCGCGGTCTGAGGGTTGACGGGGCGGGTCTCGCCTGCGGGTCCGCTCGGGAAACCGCAGGGTCTACGTGCGTAGAAAGCGATCTGTAGACGGTAGGCCCGGCCTCGGTGGCCTGACAATACGTCGGTGGAAACGCGTCTGGGGTGATCTTGTTGCGCGGACACGCGGATGGTCCCGGGTGGGATGAAAAGCTGATCTACCCCACGCGTCGCCTTCTTACTCGTTCGAGTGAAACCGGACACCCCGGGTGCGCAATCGGCGATGGTGGGGTAAGACCCGCGTGGACATCGCGGTGGATCACTACGGATCGTCAGTCATCGGTGGTTTCCTACGAGTTCAGCGCCCCGGTCACGGGGGATCGGGGCGGCCAAGCGGGGGGTGACGATGGTGGTGGCGGATTCCGCGACGGAAACCGCGGCGGCGAAGGAAGCGGCGGAGGCGACGGGTACGGCAGGTGGCGCGGCGGGCGGAGGCCCGGCGGCGCGGCTGCCCGCCCTGCCCGCCTGGGCCGGCCTGCTACTCACCCTCGGCGCCCTGCTGCCGGTCCTCCTCGGCGGGCTGCTGTTCCGCCACCAGGCGCCGCGCGTACGGGACGTCGCCCTCCAGCTCGCCGGTTCCCGTGCGGCCGCCGAGGCCGTGGTCGGCGGCCGCGCCGCGGACCACCTGGCCGCGCTGCGCGCCGACGGCTGGCTGATCGGCGGCTACGGGCTGACGTTGCTCGCCGCCGCGCTGCTCGGCGGGTACGTGCTCGGGCCGGCCCGCCGGCGGCTGTCGGCCGTCGCGGTCGGCGGCGCCGGGCTGCTCGCGGCCTGCTGCGACCTGGGCGAGGACGCGCTGCTGCGCGCCGGGCTGGACGGCCTCCACCCGGGTGCGGGCGGTTCCGACACCCCCTTCGCCGTCGCCACCGCGCTCGCCACCGTCAAGTGGCTGCTGCTCCTGCCCGCCGGGGTGCTCGCGGCGGGCATCCTGCTGGTGACCGCCACCCGCGCGGTGCGCGGGCTCCGGCCGTCGCGGGCGGGCGCGAAGGCCCGCGGCACCGACTCCCCCGACCGTCCGGCGCTGATCCCGCCCTGGCCGATCGCCGCCCGGCGCGGCGCCACGGCACCCGCCGCCGAAGCGCCGGAGGCCCCGGACACGCCCGTCCGGCACGCCCACTGGCGCGACGCCGCCCGGGTGCCGCCCGGCCGCGAACCCGCCGAACTCGGCTTCTGCGCCTCCGGCGGCGGCATCCGCTCCGCCTGCGTCACCCTCGGCGCGCTCCAGTCGCTGCGGCCGTGGCTGAAACGGGCCCGCTACCTGGTCTCCGTCTCGGGCGGCGGCTACACCGTCGGCGCGCTCCAGCTCGCGCTCAGCGACTCCGCGCCCGGCAGCCCGGTGCGCGCCGTCTCGGGCCTGACGGCCGACACCGTGATGGAGCCCGGGTCCCCCGAGGAGGACCACCTCCGCCGACACGGCAAGTACATCGCCGACGGCGCGGGCGAATGGCTGGTCGCCCTCGGGACGCTGCTGCGCGGGGTGCTGTCCGCCCTCACCCTGCTGCTGGCCGCCGTCCTGACACTCGGCCTCGGGCTCAGCCGCTTCTACCGGGCCGTGCCGCTCACCGACCTGAGCCACCTGGCGGCGGCCGGGCTGCGCCACGCCGGCGCCGTACCGGGGCCGTTGGAGCTCCGGACACCGGCGCTCGCCGCCTTCGGCCTCCTGCTGGCCTCGGCCACCGGGTGCTGGCTGCTCTGGCTGCTGGCCTTCCCCTCGCTCGGCTGGCAGGCGCTGCTGCCACGGGCGCTGCGCAGGGCCAATCTCGGCCTGCTCGCCCTGGCCGCCCTGCTGGCCGCCGGGGTGCTGGTGGTGCCGGGGCTGGCCTGGGGCGCGGTGCGGCTCCAGCAGGCGCTGGCGGCGGGGCCACAGCTCACCGGCGCGGGGCTCGGCCTGACCGTGGCGCTCAGCTACCTGGCGCTGCTGCTCGGCATACTCTGGCGCGACCGCCGGACGCCCGGTCGGGGTGGCACCACGCCGGGCGCGGCGGGTCGGCCCCGTGTCAGCGGCGCCAGCCTCCCGCAGACTCTCGTGGTCTGCTCCGCCCTCCTGGCGCTGACGGCGGGTGCGCTGCTGGCCCTCGGCTGGGCGGTCGCCACCGGCTACGCCTGGCCGAGGGCCGTCCAGGTGTTGCTGCCCCTGGTGCTCGGCGCGGTCGGGCTGAACCTCGACCAGACCTGGGTGAGCCTGCACCCGTTCTACCGGTTGCGGCTGGCCTCGGCCTTCGCGGTCCGGCGGGCCACCGAGGGCGGCCGGTCGGTGGCCCGCCCGTACCACTTCTTCCGGGAGCAGACGTGGCTGAGCCACTACGGCGCCCGGCACCCCGACTTCCCCCAGGTGATCTTCTCGGCGGCGGCCAACCTGTCGGGCAACTCCCGTACGCCACCGGGCCGTCCGGCGGCCTCCTTCTCGCTCTCCTACGACTACGTGGGCGGCCCGGACATCGGGTACGCGCGCACCGACCTGCTGGAGCGGCGCACCAGTGCGCACATCGCCCGGGACCTCACCGTGCAGTCGGCGATGGCCGTCTCCGGCGCGGCCTTCTCCTCCGCGATGGGGCGGGAATCCCGCGTCTACCAGCGGCTGTTCGCGGTGACCAACGCCCGCCTCGGGACGTGGCTGCCCAACCCGGCGGTGCTCGGCCCCGACTGGTCCGGTCCGCCGGACTGGCGCCGCCCCGCGCAGCCCGCCGTCCGCCGCCTCCCGTACCAACTGCGGGAGCTGATAGGGCGGTTCCCGGCCGACGACCGCTTCCTGCTCACCACCGACGGCGGCCACTACGAGAACCTCGGGCTGGTCGAGCTGCTGCGGCACCGGGTGCGGACGGTGGTCTGCATCGACGCCAGCGGCGACGCGGGGTACGCCACCAACCTGGCCGCCGCGATCACCCTGGCCCGCGAGGAGCTGGGCGTCGCCATCACCCTGCACGAGCCCGAGCTGCTGATCCCGGGCACCGCCGCCGACCGGCCCGCCGAGGGTGACGACGCGGACGGCCGCGCGGACGACGGCGTGCAGGGCCGCGCGGGCCGCCGGCCGCCGCTGCGCGGGCTCGCGGCGCAGCTCTCCGCCCGGCTCTCGGCCCGGGCGGTGGTCACCGGGGACATCCGCTACCCGGATCTGGACGAGGGGCCCGGGGCCGTCCGGCACGGCCGGCTGATCCTCCTCCAGGCGGTACTGACCCCCGGGATGCCGTACGAGCTGCACGCCTACGCGACGGCGAACCGGGCCTTCCCGAACGACCGCACCAGCGACCAGTGGTTCGACCACCAGCAGTTCGACGCCTACCAGACGCTCGGCCGCCACCTGGGAGAACAGGCCGCGCCGCTGATCGAGCAGGCACTGACCGACCAGGCGCGGGCCGAGCAGGCACTGACCGACCAGGCGCGGGCCGACCAGGCACCGGCCGGACCGGCCGGACCGGCCCCGGGCCCCACCGGGTCGGTGCCCGCACAGCCGACGCGCGACACCAACCCGGCACCGTCCGCCACGGCTCCCCCGCCACCGCGCCGCCCGGCCGAGGAGTAGCCGGGAGGCGACCGACGGATGCTCGAAGGGTGCTCGGCGAGCGGGCGACGGGTAGCCGACCGGTCCGTCGGTCGCCGGGAACGGACGGCGGCGGACGGTCGGCCCGGCTTGACTTCCTCCGCTTCGCTCGGGAAAGATCCGGCGCATGGACTCCGGCGCCACTCTGGTATGCCGCCTGCACGTCGATCTGCGACGCCAGGCGAGTTCCATCTGTGCCTGTTGACCTTGTTCTCCCCCGCCGGTCCCGCTCTGTGACGTCTGCCAGGGCCCGCGCCGCGCACCCGCACCCGCAGTTCTGACCCCGCCCAGCCCCGGCGCACCCTTGCGTGCCGGGCCGCCCCGTCGGCCCGCGCCCTCCACCGCCGCCGGACACCGGGCGCTTCCCACCGACGTTCCCGCCGCACCCGAGGACGCCCTCATGACTCTGAGCCCGAGCCCGAGCATCAGCCCCGGAACCCAGCCGACCGTAAACCCCGACAACACCCGCCCCGACGCCGCGAGCCCCACGAGCACCCCCGAGCCACCACCGACGCCGCCTGCCGGGGACACCCCCGCGCCGCTCACCCCCGGCACCCTGCGGACCATCGTCCGCGAACTGGCCGAGCGGCCCGAGGAGTGGATCCACCACGTCCGCCTCTCCACCGAGGAGCGCTGGTACCGGCGGCTGGCCGCGGACGACGACCACGAGGTGTGGCTGATCAGCTGGCTGCCCGGCCAGTCCACCGGCTTCCACGACCACGGCGGCTCGCGCGGCGCCTTCGCCGTCGCCCTCGGCGAGTTGGAGGAGCTGTCCCTCGGCGGGCCCGAGCAGGGCCTGCTGATCCGCCGGATCCCGGCCGGCACCGCCCGCGCCTTCGGCCCCGAGTACGTGCACGACGTGCGCAACACCGCCGTCGGCCCCGCCGTCACCCTGCACGCCTACTCGCCGCCGCTGAGTTCGATGGCGCACTACGACCTGCGGGCCGGCGGGCTCGTCCGCACCTCCGAGGAAGGACCTGAACAGTGGTGACCACGATCGACGACCTGGTGGAGCGGGCCCGGGAGGGCGTCCACCGACCGCGCGCCCGCGAGGCGTACCAGGCCCAGCTGGACGGCGCGCTGCTGGTGGACATCCGTCCGGCGGCGCAGCGGGCGGCCGAGGGGGAGATCCCCGGCTCGCTGATCATCGAACGCAACGTGCTGGAGTGGCGGCTCGATCCGACGGGAAGTCACCGGATTCCCGAGGCCTCGGGCTACGACGTCGAGGTGGTCGTGGTCTGCTCCGAGGGCTACGCCTCCAGCCTGGCCGCGGCCTCCCTGCGCGAGCTGGGACTGCACCGGGCGACCGACCTGGACGGCGGTTTCGTCGGCTGGGCGGCCGCCGGCCTGCCGACCCGTCAGGGCGGCTGAGCCTGCGGTCGCACCGCGTGCCGGGGCGGTAAATCAGGGACAGGAGATGATGCAGGTCATAGTGTGATCAGAGTTTCCGCTGGTCCAAAGCCGGGCAACCACGCGGGCGGAAGTACGCCCGGGCGCTTGAAACCGCCGCCACCGAACGACCCTGACCGAACGACCGAACGACCCAGGCGCCGCCTTTCCGGGGCGCCCTGACGAGGAAACTCCACGTGATCAGATTCGAGGGCGCGGGAATGCGCCACCCCGACGGCACCATCGCCGTCGAGGGACTGGACCTGGAGGTCCCGACCGGTCGGATAACCGTCCTGGTCGGACCGTCCGGCTGCGGGAAGACCACCCTGCTGCGCATGGTCAACCGGATGGTCGAGCCCACTTCGGGCCGGGTCCTGCTGGACGACACGGACGTCGCGGAGCTGGAACCCGCCAAGCTGCGCCGCGGCATCGGGTACGTGATCCAGCAGGCCGGACTCTTCCCGCACCGCAAGGTGATCGACAACATCGCCACCGTCCCCTACCTGCTCGGCTGGGACCGGAAGAAGGCCCGCGCCCGCGCCGCCGAACTGCTCGAACTGGTCGGGCTCGCGCCCGAGACCGCGAAGCGGTACCCGTTCCAGCTGTCCGGCGGCCAGCAGCAGCGGGTCGGCGTGGCGCGCGCACTGGCCGCCGACCCGCCGGTGCTGCTGATGGACGAGCCGTTCAGCGCGGTCGACCCGGTGGTGCGGGCCGGGCTCCAGGAGGAGCTGCTGCGGCTCCAGTCCGAGCTGCACAAGACGGTGCTGTTCGTCACCCACGACATCGAGGAGGCCGTCCGGCTCGGCGACCAGGTGGTGGTGCTGCGCGAGCACGGCCGGATCGCCCAACTGGCCGACCCGCACACCCTGCTCACCACCCCCGCCGACGAGGGCGTGGCCGCCTTCCTCGGGCGCGACCGGGGCCTGCGCGGCCTCGCCCTGCGCCCCGCGAGCGGCGTCCGGCTCCGCCCGGTGGGCGACGGACTCCGGTACGGCGGCTGGGAGTTGGCTCTGGACGACGGGCGCCGCCCGATCGGCTGGATCGACCGCGACGCCGTCACCGCCGAGCTGCACCCGGCGGCCGCCTTCCGCCCGGACGCCGACACCCTGCGCACGGCGCTTGACGCCGCCGTCCTCTCCCCCGCCGGGGTCGCGGTCGCGCTGGACGCCGAGGGCCTGGTCACCGGCACCGCGAGCCGCGAGGCCGTCCTCGCCGCCCTGCGGCCCGACGCCTCCGGCCCGTCGGCCGCCGGTCCGTCTGCCACCGGTTCGTCTGCCACCGGTTCGCCGGCCGCTGATGCGCCCGTCCGCACCGACAAGCCCCCGGCCGCCGGCGGCCACCCGGGCGGGGCATCCGACCCGGGCGGCACGGGCAGCACGGACGGAGCCGACGGTGGACGATGAACCGATCGTCCGCTGGTACTGGATCGGCGACCACCTCGGCTACCTGGGCCACCTGCTCGCCGACCATGCCGTGATCGCCCTCGTCCCCGTGCTCATCGGCCTGCTGCTGGCCGTCCCGCTCGGCCTGGCCTGCGCCCGCTACCCCCGGCTGTACCAGCCGCTCTCCGCCGTGTTCAACATCGTCTACGCGCTGCCCTCGCTGGCCGTGTTCGTGGTGCTGATCCCGTACACCGGCCTCGCCACCCAGGCGACGGTGATGATCCCGCTCACCTTCTACGCCCTCGCCGTGCTGCTGCCGACCACCGTGGACGGCCTGCGCGCCGTCCCGGACTCCGTCCGGCAGGCCGCCACCGCGATGGGGTACGGGCCGTGGCACCGGCTGACCTCGGTCGAGCTACCCGCCGCCGTGCCGTACCTGATCGCCGGACTGCGGGTCGCGGCGGTGTCCAGCATCTCGCTGGCCAGCGTCGGCGCGCTGGTCGGTCGCGGCGGGCTCGGCTACCTGTTCGTCGACGGCTTCCAGCGCACCTTCCCGACGCCGATCCTGGCCGGCATCGTGCTGATCGCCGTCCTCGCGCTGGCCGTCGACCTGGTGCTGGTGGCCGCCCGGCGGCTGCTCGCGCCCTGGGCCGTCCGGGAGAAGGGGGCGGGCTCGTGAACTGGCTGAACTGGCTGAGCGACTTCTTCACCGACCCGGACCACCTCAGCGGACCGGACTCGATCGTGCACCGGGTCTCCGAGCACCTGCTGCTCTCCGGCGCAGCCCTGCTGTTCGCGGCGCTGCTCGCCGTCCCGCTCGGGCTGCTGATCGGTTACACCGGGCGCGGCGTCACCGTGGTGACCGCGCTCGCGGGCGCCGCCCGCGCCCTGCCCACCCTCGGCCTGGTGACGCTGGCGGTGCTGCTCGCCGGGGTCGGCGACACCGCCGTACTGGTCCCGCTGGTCGCGCTCGCCGCGCCGCCGCTGCTGGTGGCCGCCGTCGAGGGGGTGCGCGGCACCGACCCGGACGTCCGGGACGCGGCGCGCGGCATCGGGCTGACCCACCCCCAGGTGCTGTGGCAGGTCTGCCTGCCCTCGGCCGCGCCGACCCTGCTGGCGGGCTTCCGCACCGCGACCGTGCAGGTGATCGCGACCGCCACGGTGGCCGCCTACGTCGGCCTGGGCGGCCTCGGCCGCTACGTCATCGACGGGCTGGCGACCCGCAAGTACGCCGTGACCGTGGGTGGCGCGCTGCTGGTGGTCCTGCTCGCGGTCGTCGCCCAGCTGTTCTTCGCCCTGCTCGCCCGGTTCGCGCTCCCGCCCGGGGTGCGCGCCCAGCAGCGGCCCCGCTGACTCCGTTCCCCCTCCCCTCCCGTTCCGGAAGGACATCTGTCACCATGTCGACAATCAACCGAAGCCGCCGCGTCGCCGCCCTCGGCACCCTCGCCGCGCTCACCCTCGGCGCCACCGCCTGCGGCTCCTCCGGCGGCAACCCGCTCGACGGGGGTTCGAGCGCCTCGGCCGCCACGGGCGGCGCGGGCGGGTCCGGCTCGACCGTGGTGGTCGGCTCGGCCAACTTCCCGGAGAACGTCCTGCTCGGGTCGATCTACTCGCAGGCGCTCAAGGCCAAGGGCGTGAAGGTCCAGGAGAAGTTCAACATCGGCAGCCGCGAGGTGCTCTACGGGCAGTTGCAGAGCGGCAACCTCACCGTCCTGCCGGAGTACAACGGCTCGCTGCTCGCCTACCTGGACGCCAAGTCCACCGCCGTCACCACCCAGGACGTGAACGCGGAGCTCGCCAAGACGCTGCCCGCCACGCTGGGCATCCTCGAGTCCTCCCCGGCCGAGGACAAGGACTCGCTCAGCCTCACCCAGGAGACGGCCGACAAGGACAACCTCAAGAGCATCGCCGACCTCGCCGCCAAGGCCGGCGAGTACACCATCGGCGGGCCGCCGGAGTTCAAGAGCCGCCGCGAGCAGCAGCTCAAGGACGTCTACGGGCTGACCTTCAAGGAGTGGAAGCCCACCGGCGACGCCACCGCGAACGCGCTCAAGGACGGCAGCATCCAGGTCGGCAACGTGTTCACCACCGACCCGAAGATCGTCCAGTACAAGCTGGTCCCGCTGGCCGACCCGAAGAACATCTTCGGCGCCCAGAACGTCACCCCGCTGGTCAACAAGGCGGGCGTGGACGCGACCGCGACGGCGGCGCTCAACGCGGTGTCGGCCAAGCTCGACACGGCCGGGCTGGTGGCGCTGATGAAGCGCGTGTCGGTGGACAAGGAGGACCCGTCGGCGGTCGCCAAGGACTGGCTGAAGTCCAACGGCCTCGGCTGACGGCGATCCGGCCCGGCGGCCGTGGAGCGTGAACGCGGCGGCCCGGAGGAAGCTCCTCCGGGCCGCCGTCCGCCGTTCCGGGGGCACCGTCCCGGGGCTTTCCGGGTGCGCTCGCGTGTGCGCTCACAGGTGCGCTCACGGGTGCGTTCCAGGTGCTTTCCGACCACTGAAGGGACCTTCCCTTCTGCGGCGCGAACATGACAGTCTGGGCGCCATGCGCACTCGTCTCCTCGCCGCCACCCTCACGGCACTCGCCGCGGTGAGCCTCGCTGCCTGCTCCAGCTCCGGATCGGACTCGGGCAAGGCCACCTCCGCGGCCGGCTCCCCCACCGCCCCCGCCGCCTCGGCCACCGCGCCCTCCGACGCCGCCACGCCCGCGGCGACGACGCCCGCGGCCCCCGGGTCCGACTCGGCCGCCCCCACCGCCGACGGCGGCACCGGCGCGCCCGCCCCCGACGCCGGCGCCTCGGGAGCCCCCGCACCGTCCAAGCCCGCGCCGCCCGCCGACGCCGGACTGCCCGCCAAGCCGGGCACCGACGTGACGGCCAAGCTGGTCTCCGCGCTGGACGCGATCGACCCGGCGATCGTCGGTGGCAAGCCGGACCAGGCCGTGGACCGGGCGCGCAACCAGTGCCAGTCGATGTACCAGTTCCCCAAGGACAAGCAGAAGCTGGCGGACCTGGCCAACCAGCGCTTCACCTCCGCCGACCACCCGCAGGGCTTCGGGCCGGACACCGCCACGAAGATCAACGACGCGCTGCTCGCCACGCTCTGCCCGCCGTCCCGCTGACCTGCCGATCCGCTGGTCCGCAGCACCATGATCCGCCCGGTGTCCTGAGCGCCGGGCTGCCGTGGCCGCGCCCCTTTCCGGGTGCGCGGCCACGGTCTTCTCGTTTCCGGTGCCCCTCACCGCCGCCCGGCACCGCCCCCTCACCGCCGCCCGGAGCGTGCGACGCCCCCCGGCGGGCCCCACCGGCGGCCCACCCGTCCCGACGCCGGTCCGCCCCCCTTCCGTCGCGCGGGCCGTGTGCTGACGAACTGTTAGGACTCTTGACAGACCAGTGGTCTAGTCCAAACATAAGCATGTCGATCCGACCGGGATGCACTGTGGGGGTGTGACCACCGGCGGCTGAGGCACTGCCATGCCCTGCCATGCTCCGCTCCACCCCCGCTCCGTACGGCGCGCGCTTCCGCACGCCGCCCGCGTCCACGCGAGTCGGTGGGCCTTCGCACGCCCGCACGCCCCCGCACTTCCCCGTACTCCCGGTTCCGACCCGGTCCCGGGGCCGCCGCCGACCCCACACGGCCGCCCCACCCGGACCGATCGCACCTCCCCAACGTCCTGCCCCACCAAGTCTGTTGGAGAATTCATGCGCCTCCGCCGAACAGTCCAGGCCGTGTTGACGGCCTGCGCCACGCTGGCCGCCTCGGCCGGCCTGGTCGCCGCCGGGACGAGCTCCGCCCAGGCCGCCACCCCGCTCCCCAGCCGGGTCTTCGCCCCCTACTTCGAGTCCTGGACCGGCCAGAGCCCGGCCCAGCTGGCCGCGCAGTCCGGCGCCAAGCACCTGACCATGGCGTTCCTCCAGGCCGCCACCAAGGGCTCCTGCACGCCGTACTGGAACGGCGACACCTCCAAGCCGGTGTCCTCCTCCACGTTCGGTGCGGACATCGCGACCATCCGCGCCAACGGCGGGGACGTGATCCCGTCCTTCGGCGGCTACACCGCCGACAACACCGGCACCGAGATCGCCGACAGCTGCACCGACGTCAACCAGATCGCGGCCGCCTTCCAGAACGTGATCACCACCTACGACGTCAGCCGGATCGACCTCGACATCGAGGACAACTCGCTGACCAACACCGCCGGGATCGACCGCCGCAACAAGGCCATCAAGCTCGTGCAGGACTGGGCCGCCGCCAACGGGCGGAACATCCAGTTCTCCTACACGCTGCCCACCACCACCTCCGGGCTGGCCAGCAGCGGTCTCGCGGTGCTGAAGAACGCGGTCAGCAACAACGCGCGGATCGATGTCGTCAACATGATGACCTTCGACTACTACGACAACGCCGCCCACGACATGGCGGCCGACACCCAGACCTCCGCGCAGGGCCTCTACAACCAGCTCGCCAAGCTCTACCCGTCCAAGACCCCCGCCCAGCTGTGGGGTTCGATCGGGATCACCGAGATGATCGGTGTCGACGACTTCGGTCCGGCCGAGACCTTCACCCTGGCCAACGCCACCACCGTGTACAACTGGGCGGTCTCCAAGGGCATCAACACGCTGTCCTTCTGGGCCCTCCAGCGCGACAACGGCGGCTGCCCGGGCACGGCCGGCAACGACAACTGCTCCGGGATCGCCCAGAACACCTGGGACTTCACCCACGTCTTCGCGCCGTTCACCAGCGGCTCGACGGTGAGCAACGACTTCTCGGTGTCGGCCAGCCCGAACTCCGCCACGGTCGCGGCCGGTTCGTCCACCTCGGCCACCATCGCGACGGCCGTGACGGCGGGCTCCGCGCAGAGCGTCAACCTCACGGTCAGCGGCGCCCCGGCCGGCGTCACCGCCACCGTCACCCCCGGCAGCGTCACCGCCGGCAACAGCGCCACGCTGAACATCTCCACCACCTCCTCGGTGACGCCCGGGAGTTACCCGATCACGGTCACCGGCTCGGCGGCCTCCGGCAGCCACACCGGCACCTTCACCCTGACCGTCACCGGCACCCAGCCCGGCAATGACTTCTCGGTCGCCGTGAACCCGAACTCCGGTACGGTCGCGGCTGGTTCGTCCGTCTCGGCGACCATCTCGACGGCGGTCACCGCCGGCTCGGCGCAGAACCTCAACCTCGCGGTCGTCAGCCAGCCCGTCCCCGGCATCACCGCCACCATCACCCCCGGCAGCGTCACCGCCGGCAACAGCGCCACCCTGAACATCTCCACCAGCTCGGCCGTGACTCCGGGCACCTACCCGCTGGGCATCAGCGCCACCGGGGCCTCCGGCAACCACATCGCGTCCTACACGCTGACCGTCACCGGGACCACGCCGACCACCGGCCTGGTCAACGGCGACCTGGAGAGCGGCAGCCTGGCCCCGTGGACCTGCCAGAGCGGCGGCGCCGTGGTCTCCACCCCGGTCCACTCCGGCACCAAGGCCCTCCAGGCCGCGGCCACCGCCGCCCAGACCGGCGAGTGCGCGCAGACCGTCACGCTGAAGCCCAACACCAGCTACACCCTGAGCGGTTGGGTGCAGGGCAACTACGCCTACATCGGCGTCAACGGCGGCGCCACCGCCAGTGCGTGGGCCAACTCCTCCGGCTGGACCAAGGTGTCCGTTCCCTTCACCACCGGCGCCAACGGCACCGTCTCCGTGTACCTGCACGGCTGGTACGGCCAGGGCAACGTGTACGGGGATGACTTCTCCATCGCCTGAGACCGCCCCAGGCGACGAATGACGGTTGACGAGTAACGGATAACGGATGACAGCTGACAGATTTCAACATCTGTCAGCTGTCATCCGTCTTCTGTTCGTTGTTACCCGTTCGCTGTCATCCGTCCGCCGTCAGTCGTCCGGCCGCGGCCTGCCGCCCGTCTCCCGTCAGCCCCCCGCCGCCGCCCGCATCCGCTCCGGTCGGCACAGCGCCAGGTAGACCACCGTCGCGAGCACCCCGCAGACCAGGACCACCAGCGCCAGCAGCACCGCCGACGGCTGACCGCCGAGGCTGCTCAGCGGCGCGACCACCGCGGCGCACAGGAAGTTGCCCGTCCCGAGCAGCGCCGACGCGGTACCCGCCACCTGCGGCTCGACCAGGCCGAGCGCCTGGGCGGCGGTGTTCGGCAGCAGCACGCCCAGGCTGCCCATCATCACGAACAGCGGCGGGCAGAACCCGGCCAGTCCGAAGTCCCACACCGTGGTCAGCAGCACCAGCGCCACCCCGGCGGCGACCGCCGCCGCGAGGCTGCCCAGCATCAGCACCCGCTGAGTGAAGCGCGGCGCCAGTACGCGCCCGTTCACCTGGGTCATCACCACGATCGCGAACGAGTTCAGCCCGAACAGCAGGCTGTAGGTCTGCGGCGAGACCTGGTACACGTGCTGGAGCACCGTCGACGACCCGCTGATGTAGCCGAACAGCGCCCCGAAGGCGAGGGAGCTGGTCAGCGCCAGCCCGAGGAACGGCAGGTTGCCCAGCAGCCGTCCCATCGTCCGCAGGGTCGCGCCCACCCCGCCGCGGTCCCGGGTCTCCGGCGGCAGCGTCTCGCGCAGCACCCCGAACGAGACCAGGGTGAGCAGCAGCCCGAGCGCCGTCAGCACGCCGAAGGTGCCGCGCCACGAGGTGAACCGCATCAGCTGCGCGCCGATGATCGGCGCGAGGATCGGCGCCAGCCCGGATATCAGGGCGATCGAGGCGAGGAAGCGCAGCAGCGCGACGCCCTGGAAGCGGTCCCGGGAGACGGCGCGTCCGATCACCAGCCCGGCGGAGCCGGCCGCGCCCTGGACGAAGCGGGCGGCGATCAGCACGGCCAGGTTCGGCGCGAACACGCACACCACACTGGACAGGGTGTAGAGGACGAGCCCGGCGAGCAGCGGCACCCGGCGCCCATAGCGGTCGCTGAGCGGCCCGAAGAGCAGCTGCCCGGCGGCGACCCCGAACATCGAGAAGGTCAGGGTGAGCTGGACGGCGGCCGGCTGGGCGACCAGGTCGTCGGCGATCGCGGGCAGGCCCGGCAGGTAGAGGTCGGTGGTGAGCGGACCGAGCGCGGTGAGGCCGCCGAGGGCGGCGATCACGGCCCAGCCGGGACGGGTCTGGCCGGTGGCGGGTGCGGCGACGGATGCGGGGGCGGCGGTGGTGGCGGCAGCGGTCGACGTGTCGTCGGTGGGGCCGACGGTCGGGCCGGGCATGGTTCTCCTTACGGACGGGCGACGTGGGGTTCGTTCGCGCTCCGTCCTACCGCAGCACGGTCCGGTTCCGACAGCGGGGGTACGTGCTGTCCGGCTGCGGGGGTGCGCCGGGCGGATCGTCCGCCGCCCGTTTCCGGCCCGCACACGGCGACGGCCCACCCGCACCTTCCGGTGCCCGGCGGGCCGTTCCGTTCCCCGGTCGCGGCGACCAGGAGTGCTCAGAGGTGTTCAGGGGTTCCCGGGAGTGCTCAGGAGTACTCGGGTTCCCCGCCGGACTCAGCGCTTGGCGACGTGCTCGGCGCGCAGCGCCGCCTGAACCGCCGCGCCGTCCTGCCACGCGTAGAGCTGGTTGCCGGTCAGCGCCACGTTGTAGTACCCGCAGGTGCCGATGACCTTGGTCGCGACGCCCTCGGGGAACCAGCCGGCCTTGAGCGACTCCGGCACCGGGTGCGCGCTCTTGCCCGGCTGCCCGGCGGTGCAGCCGACGGGCAGCCGCTCCTCCGGGAGGGTGGCGCGCAGCAGGCGGTCGTCGCCCCTGGTGGACATCAGGTACTTCACCCCGGAGGCGTTGTCGGGCAGCCAGGTCGGCATCGACCGGCGGTCGGCCTTGGCCTGGGTGCCGGTCTCGTACGAGCCCTGCTGCTGGTGGTGCTCGTCGTACCAGTCGGACACCCGCGGGCCGATTGCCACGGCCGCCACGGCGACGGCCATGCCGGTACCAGCGACTCCCAGCGCGACCTTGCTCACGATGCCCTTCATGCCCGGCTGTCCTCTCCGTGTCGTGACCGGTGCGGCCGTCGCCGACCGCTCGTCTCCGCCGCCGGCGGCCGCTCAGGTCCGCGTCGCCGACCCGGTCGGCGTGCTCCACCGTCCGGTGCAACCATCGTGGCCCGTCCCGACCCGTCGGATCGTCACCACCAGGTCGCGATCTTGTCTCCAACCCACGGGGTACCTTCTCCACCTTCAGGCGTATGTCCTTCGGCAGGGACCCTGAGGCCCGCAGGTCCGGGGCCCCGCGGTCTCGGACGCGTGCCGCTCCGGCGCCCAGGCCGGCACGCCCGGGTCGAGCGCGGCCCGAGCCCCGGTCGAGCCTCGCTCAAGCCCGGCGCCGCCGCAGCCCGGCCTGCTGCACCCGGGGGCACCGGTACCCCCGGATCGCGGACCGCCCGTCGCTCAGACCGCCGCCGGCACCGGCCTGGCCAGCGGGAACGGGCGGCCGTCGAGGGTCCAGTGCGGGTCGATCGGGCGCAGCAGGGAGGCGTACACCTGCGCGGCGACGTCCGGGTGGCGGATCTCGCCGGTGGGCGGGCCGGCCGGGATGCCGTGCCCGGCGCAGGCGACCCAGGCCGTCCGCTCCTCGACCGTACGGCCGCCGTGGCCGCCGGCGTCCACGTGCCCGTGGTCGGTGACGACGATGACCGTCCACTGCTCCTCGGTGTAGGTCGCCCGGCCGCGGACGGCGTCGAGGAGGCGGCCGAGGCGCTCGTCGGCGGTGCGCATGGAGGCGCGGTACTCGTCGCCGCAGCCCAGGAAGTGGGCGGTCTCGTCGACGGCGCCGAGGTAGACGAAGGAGGCCTCGGGGTCGGCGGCGCCGAGGACGTGGACGGCCTCCCGGACGACCTCCTCGTCCACCGCCTCCCAGGCCTCGGGGGTGTCCTCGGCGGGGGCCACGTAGGAGAGCCGGCCGGGGGCGCGGAACAGCGGGCCGCCGGACTCGTTGATCATCAGCGGGTCCCAGCCGGCCGCGACGAAGGTGCGGCGCCGGTCGCCCCGGGCGAGGCGGGTGGCGAAGTCGGGGAACACGTCGAGCCGGTTGCCGCCCAGGTGGTTGCCCCAGACCCCGTGCTTGGCGGGCTCGACCCCGGTCACGATGGTGGTCCAGCACGGCCCGGACATGGTGGGCGTGCCGTCCGCGACGGTGACCGGCACCAGGAACCCGGCCGCGGCGACCTCCTCCAGGCGCGGCATCGGCACCTGCGCCAGGTAGTCGTGGCGGACACCGTCGATCCCGACGACGAGCACGCGGGGGCGGGGCCACTGGGCAGCGGACATGGGGCGTTCCTCTCGGTCGTGCGCACCCGGCCGCGCCCGCCGAGGGCGCCGCCGACCGCGCCATGCTCCACCGACCGCCGTACCGGTCGGCGTCACCTCATCGAACGCTGGGTGTCCACGAGGTGTCGGAAGAGCGCCGGGAAGCCGCCGGGGCGGTCCGCGGCCGACGGGGACCGTACGGAACGGGCCGCCCCGCCGACCGTGCCGACGCCGCGGGCTCCGGGCGGCGGGCTCCGGGCGACTGGGCTGCAGGCGGGGAGGCGGCAGGTCGGCGCTACGGACGGCGGGGCAGGTCGGGGCTGCCGGCGGCGGGGCGGGTCACGACTGCGGGCGGAACTCGTGGACCACCTCGATGCGGCCGACGATGTGCCGGTTGAACTCGGCCAACTCCTCAGCGGGCACCCAGAGTTCGAGGATCGTCCGGCCGCCCGCCCGCTGGACGGGGTAGCGGGCGAGGAAGGCGGTGTCGACCTCGAAGCGGGTGACGTAGCCGACGCCGGAGGCGGGCACGTTCCAGTCCCGGGCGATCCGGATCGCGTAGTCCTCGTTGAGGACGGGGTAGAAGATCGGCTGCTCGGGCAGACGGGGCGGCCAGGCGCGCCGGTCGGCGGCCTCGACCAGGGCCAGCTCCTCCGGGCCGGTGGGGCGCCAGAGGGTGGTGGTCGGGGGCCGCTTCGGGACGTACCGGCTGGTCATGGCAGGGACGGTAGCCGGGCCGCGACGGGCCCGGCCACCGGTTTTCCCGGGCCGGGAGGGCGGGCGGCGGCCCGTCAGCGGTAGGCGGACTCGCCGGTGATGGCCTCGCCGAGGACCAGGGTGTGGATCTCACTGGTGCCCTCGTAGGTGAGCACCGACTCCAGGTTGTTGGCGTGCCGCAGCACCGGGTACTCGGTGGTGATGCCGTTGGCGCCGAGGACGGTCCGGGCGCTGCGGGCGATCTCCAGCGCGGTGCGGACGTTGTTGAGCTTGCCGAAGCTGATGTGCGGCGGGCGGGCCGCGCCCTGCTCCTTGAGCCGGCCGATCCGCAGCGCGACCAGGTAGGCCTTCTCGACCTCCAGCATCATCTCGACCAGCTTCTGCTGGGTCAGCTGGAAGCCCGCGATCGGGCGGTCGAACTGGATCCGGCTCTTGGCGTAGTCCAGGGCGGCGGTGTAGCAGTCGCGGGCGGCTCCGACGGTGCCCCAGAGGATGCCGTAGCGGGCCTCGTTGAGGGAGGAGAGCGGGCCGCGCAGGCCGACCACCCCGGGCAGCACGGCGTCGGCGGGCAGCACCACCTCGTCGAAGGCCAGCTCGCTGGTGACGGAGGCGCGCAGCGAGAGCTTGCCGTGCACGTCGGTGGCGGTCAGGCCGCGGGTGCCGCGCTCGACCAGGAAGCCGCGCACGCCCTCCTCGGTCTGCGCCCAGACCACGGCGACGTCGGCGATGCTGCCGTTGGTGATCCACATCTTGCTGCCGGACAGCACCCAGTCGCCGCCCTCACCGCCCTTCCGCACCGCCCGGGTCCGCATGTTGGCGGGGTCGGAGCCGAAGTCCGGCTCGGTGAGGCCGAAGCAGCCGATCAGTTCGCCGGCGGCCATGCCGGGCAGCCAGCGCTGCTTCTGCTCCTCGGAGCCGAAGGCGTGGATCGAGCGCATGGCGAGCGAGCCCTGGACGGAGACGAAGCTGCGCAGCCCGGAGTCGGCCGCCTCCAGCTCCATGCAGGCCACCCCGTACGCCACCGCGTCGGCGCCCGCGCAGCCGTAGCCGTCGAGGTGCATGCCGAGCACGCCCAGGGCGCCGAGCTCGGGAGCCAGCTCGCGGACCGGGAAGACCCCGCGCTCGAACCAGTCGCCGATGTGCGGGCGGATGTGCTCCTCGGTGAACCGGCGGACGGTGTCGCGGATCAGCCGCTCCTCGTCCGAGAGCAGGTCGCCGACGGCGAGCAGGTCGGACGGGTCGATCCGGGTCGGCTTCGTCATCGAAGCTCCTTGTACTCTCGGCGGAATACCAGCGGAATACCGGCGAGTATCGCGCACCCGGCCGAGCGGTGGGCGGGCGCGAACGAGTGAGGATGGCGACATGTCCGACGGTGCGTACATGATCGGCGAGGTGACGGCCCAGGAGCTGGACGACTCGGCGGAGGAGTTCGCCGGGCTCCTGGTGGAGACCGTGCACGGCGGCGCCTCGATCGGGTTCCTCGCCCCGCTGGCGCCCGCCGAGGCCAGGACGTGGTGGCGGGCGCTCGGCCCGGACCTCGCGGCCGGCCGGCTGGTGCTGTGGACCGCCCGGAACCGGGCCGACGGACGGCTGGCCGGCACGGTGCAGCTGCGGCCCGCCACCACCGCGAACGGCCGCCACCGGGGCGAGGTGGCCAAGCTGATGGTGCACCCCGCCGATCGCGGGCACCGGCTGGCGGGACGGCTGCTGACGGCCCTGGAAGAACGGGCGGTGGAGCTGGGCATCCGGCTGCTGGTACTGGACACCGAGACCGGGAGCCCGGCGGAGCGGCTCTACGAGGGGGCGGGCTGGACCCGGGTCGGCTCGGTGCCGGACTTCGCGGCCGACCCGGCGGGCGTGCTCCGGCCGACCACCATCTTCTTCAAGTCGCCGACGCGCTGACGGGTCGACGGGCCGGGCGGGCGAAGCGGGCCGGGCGGGCCGAGGAACACAGCGGATCGGAACGGAACGGGAGCAGGGCATGGCACGTTGGGCGCTGGTCGTGGAGGAGACGGTGGGCACCGGGCACGACCGGACCTGGGGCAGCAAGGTGCTCGCCGAGGTCGAGGGCAGCCGCGAGGAGGCCGTCGAGGAGCTGAAGCGACTCGTCCCCTCCTACACCCCGCAGCACCCGTTCAACAGCCGGCGGCGGACGCTGCTCCGCGACGGGGACACCTACCTGCTGGTCTCGCAGGGGAGCATGCGCGACTACCACTGCGTGTTCAAGGTGTGGGAGCTGCTGTGGGACAGCGAGCGGCCGGAGGTCCAGGCGGAGCGCCTGGCCGAGGGGGACGCGGAGGACGGGTGACGGAGGGCGGGTGACAGCGAACAGATGACAGCCGACAGATAACAGATTTCAAACTCTGTCAGCTGTCAGCCGTCACCCCACCCCGCAGAGCCGCAGCACCGCCGTCGTCGCCGCACCGGCGACCACCACCACCGGGAACGGTGCCCGGCGCAGCGCGAGCACCCCTGCGGCCAGCACGCCCGCCGGGCGGGCCCACCCCGCGAAACCGTGCCCCTGGGTCAGCGCGCCGGTCGCGACCAGGGCCACGAGCAGCACCGTCGCCGCGACGGCCAGCAGGTGCCGCAGTCGCTCCGAGAGGGCGAGCCGGCCGGCGAGCAGCGGCCCGGCGAGCCGGTAGGCGTACGTTCCAGCCGCGAGCAGCAGAACGGCGTACAGCGGCATCATCGAACCGTCTCCTTCTCGCCCTTCACGGCACTCTCCCCGCCCACCGCGTTCTCCACGTTCTGCTCGTCCGCGGCACTCCGGGCCGCCTCCCCCGCCGCCGGCCGTCCGGCGAACAGCAGCCCGACGAGGGCCAGCAGCACCGGCAGCCCGGCCGGGACGAACGGCGTGGCGGCGACCGCGACCACCGCTCCCACCAGCGCCGCCGTACGGATGCGGCGGTCCACGAGCGAGGGCAGGACGAGGGCGAGCAGCACCGCCGGGAAGGCGGCGTCCAGGCCGAGCGCGTCCGTGTCGCCGAGCAGCCCGCCCGCGAGCGCGCCGAGCAGCACCGAGACGTTCCAGACCACGAACAGCGCGATCCCGCAGAGCCAGTACACGGCCCGGCGTCGGCGCGGCTCGTTCTGCTGCAGGGCGAAGGCGGCGGTCTCGTCGGTGAGCAGCTGCGCGCCCAGCAGGCGCCGCCACCAGGGGCCGTCGAGCACATCGGCCACGGTGAAGCCGAAGGGCAGCAGTCGGGCGTTGAGCACCAGCCCGGTGGCGACCGCGGCGAGGGCGCCGCCGCCGGAGAGCACCACGCCGACCGCCGCGAACTGGGAGCCGCCCGCGAACACCAGGACGGAGAGGGCGACCGGCACCCAGAGCGGCAGACCGCCGGAGACGCTGATCGCGCCGAAGGAGGCGCCGACGAGGGCATCGGCCAGGCAGACCAGAGCGACGTCCCGGAGGGTGGCGCGCTCCAGTGTTCGGAGTAGCGAACGCATGTTCATTAGAGTGAACCGCTCCAGCCTCGTTCGTCAAGGCGAACAGGCGGACCGATCCGGCGAACGATGGCCGACGCGGTCGGTACGGTCGGCGCGACCGACCGTGGCAGCATGAACGGCGGCATCGGCCGCACCGGGAGCCGTGGACGTGGAAGGGGCCAGGAGGAAGCGTGAGTGGCGAGCATGAGTGACCAGACCACCCCGGCCACGGGCCCCGACGGCGGCACCGGCAACCGCCCCGGCGGCAACGGCACCGGCGGCACCGGCGGCAACGGCACCGAGCTGATCGGCCAGATCGCCGCCGCGATCCGGCGCGAGCGCGAGCGCAGCGGCCTGTCGATGG
Source organism: Kitasatospora sp. NPDC001225 (assembly GCF_053597855.1). Lineage (NCBI taxonomy): Bacteria > Bacillati > Actinomycetota > Actinomycetes > Kitasatosporales > Streptomycetaceae > Kitasatospora > Kitasatospora sp. NPDC001225. Next base: position 32,413 of record NZ_JBSFJC010000009.1, on the reverse strand, counting down.
CCGAGCTGGCCCGGCGTGCGGGCATCGCCAAGTCCACCCTGTCCCAGCTGGAGTCGGGGGCGGGCAACCCCAGCGTGGAGACGCTCTGGGCGCTCGGGGTCGCGCTGAACGTGCCGTTCAGCCGGCTGGTCGACCCGCCTCGCCCGGTGGTCAAGGTGATCCGGGTCGGCGAGGGCCCGGTGACCCACTCCGAGCGTGCCGACTACGCCGCCACCGTGCTCTCCTCCTGCCCGCCCAACGCCCGGCGCGACATCTACCGGATCGAGGCGCAGCCGGGCGAGACCAGGGCCTCCGACCCGCACATGCCCGGCACCGTCGAGCACGTGCTGATCGGTGCCGGGCGGGCGCTGGTCGGGCCGACGGAGGCGCCGGTGGAACTGGGCCCGGGCGACTACGTGAGCTACCCGGGCGACGCTCCGCACGTGTTCCGCGCCCTGGCCCCGGACACCCTCGCGGTGATCGTCATGGAACACATCTGACGACCAGTCAGCATCTCCTTGCGGGCACGGACTACTTCAACAGCCCGTCCAGGAAGGGATTTCCGAACACCCGGTGCGGGTCGTGGCGGTCCAGGACGGCGACCGCCTCGTCCCAGCCGGGCCCGCCACCGGCCCGCAGGCTGTCGGGGATGGCCCGGCCGATCATGTCCGGGTCGGACCAGGCGGCGGCGTCGGTGTAGGCCCAGCCCTTGGACCACTCGACCCGCAGGCCCGCCCGGGTGCCATCGAAGGTGCGCAGCAGCCACTGCTCCAACTCCCGGGCGAAGCGCTCCAGTCCGGGGGTGCCGGGGAAGGCCAGGACGTCCAGCCAGACCGCCGTGTCCCACTCGGGACGGTCGGCGCGCGGGCGCAGTGCGGACAGCAGCGGGGGCCGGGCGCCGGGGACGCCGGAGGCGGCCGGGTCGTCCAGGCCGGTGACCCGGATCTCCACCGCGCCGTTCACCGGGAACTCACCCTGGGCCTGGTAGGCGGCGAGCAACTCCCGGTAGTAGGCGGCGAATTCGCTCACCACCCACTGGAGGTCGGCGCGCTTGGTGAGGATCGCGTAGCCGTTGGCGGTGACCCGCAGGGTGGTCGGGCGGACGTACTGGAGCAGGGCACGGGAAGGGCCCCAGAGGTCGGAGTGCAGTCCGCCGGCGAGCAGGTGGGTGAGCACCTCGCCGCTGAGCAGCCGGCGCAGCAGGTCGCCGGAGAGCAGGATGTCCGTGATGTCGCCGGTGAGCCCCACCTTCGCGACCAGGTACTGGAGTTGGCCGAACAGCGGGGCCGATGCCCAGGCGCCGGCGACGATCTCCCCGGCGAGCCGGGCGACCGGCTCCGGAATGCTGTCCGAGAAAGGGTAGTTGTAGGGGCGGTCGACGGAGAGGGAGCCGAGCGGCTTGTTCGGGGTGACGCTCCAGGTCTTGAGCCAGGGGTACTCGGTGTAGGCGAACCAGATCGCCTCGACCCGGCCGTCGCGGTCCACGAACTCGGCGAGCGTGCGCGGGCCGCTCCCGCCGCCGAGGACGCCGCCCAGCACTCCCCCGAGCACTCCGCCGAGCCCGCCGCCGGTCCCGGTGCCGCTGCCGCTGCCCGGGCGGGCGAAGAGCTCGCTCGCCGGGATGTCGAGCCGGCTGACGCAGCGCAAGGGGCGGTCGGCGCCGGCCCGCAGCACCACCTCGGTGAGGAAGGCGCGGCCCAGGTGCACCAGGAAGGCGGCGCTGTCGGCCTCGGAGCGGTCGAAGGTGCGCAGGGTGTAGCGGCCGGTGGCCGGGTCGAGGACGACGGCGGTGAGCCGGACGACCTGGTTGCTGACCGAGCCGTAGCCGTGCCCCTCCGGCCGTGCCTCCCCGACCGCCGTGGTGGCGGTGCCGTGGCCGCCGATGGCGAGCACGCCGCCGACGGTGAGCTCGCCGGGGGCGGGGCAGGCGGTCAGGCCGAGGCCGCGCTGGGCCAGGTGCGCGAGCAGGGCCTCCATGGTGGCGCCGGTCTGCACCCGGACGGTGCCGGGCGAGTCGGCGCTGATGGCGGTGAGGTACCGACTGGTGTCCACGAGCAGGACCCGGGCGCTCTCCGGGGTCCCGGCGGCGACGGTGAGCGGCGCCCAGGTGTGCCGGTAGCCGGAGGCGCGCAGCCGCCAGCCGTTGGCGTGCGCCCAGTCGGCGAGGGCCGGGACCTCCTCGGGGGTGCGCGGCGCGCAGGTCCACAGCTGGTCGGTGCGGATCTCGCCGGACCAGTTCTGGAAGACCCGCTGGTAGAGCTCGGTGCCGGCGGGCAGCCCGGGCGGTACGGGCGTGGCGGCCTCGGCGCTGTCCGGGCCGACGGTGCCGCGCAGCAGCCAGGCCGCGCCGCCGAGCACCGCCGACGCGCCCAGCAGCTGTCGGCGGGTGAGGCCGTCGGTGGTGCTCCTCCGCGGGCCCGCCGGGGCCGCCGGGGCCGCCGGGGCCGCCGGGGCCGCCGACGAGGCTCTCACCGGGGCCTGCGCCCGGGCGCCCGCGGAGGCCTCCGTCGGGGCGTCCGCAGCGGCGTCCACCTGGGCGTTCATACGGGTATTCATGGGGGTCATCCCCTCCGGTGTCGCCCCGTCACCCGTTCCGCCCCTCTGGCCGTGTCCTGTGGTCATCCGTCCGTCCGCCCCTTCGCGCTGGTCCCCCCGGGCCGAGCTGCGGCGATCCGGGTCCGGCCGGAGTCCGCCCGGCCCGGTCTGGAGCGTATGGAGGGGCGTACGGCCGTTTGAAGCACCCGCCGGGGATCTCACTCCTTCGAGTGAGATCGGTCCGATCCGCCCCGGGAACCCCGTCCACCTGCACAGCTCCTCGTCCGGACTCTGTTGCCCGGCTCCTCGGCGGGCGCATAGGTTGATCGCGATCACCCCACCCCGCCCGCCGGAGGCCCCGCCATGCCCTCGTCCGCGAACCCGCCCGTGCCCGCGCGTCCCGTGCCCGGGCCGCTGACGGTCGCCGTCGCCCAGCCCGTCTGCGCCGCCGCCGGCCGTCCGGACACCGTGTCCGAGAACGTGGCCCTGCACGCCGAGGCGGTACGGGAGGCGGGCACCCGGCTGGTGGTGTTCCCCGAGCTGTCGCTGACCGGCTACGACCTGGCCGCACCGGCCGTCGACCCGGCGGACGCCCGGCTCGCACCGCTGGTGGCGGCCTGCGCCGCAGCCGGTGCCGTCGCCCTGGTCGGGGCGCCGGTGGTCGAGGCCGACGGGCGCGAGTCCATCGCCACGCTGGCGGTCACCGGGGAGGGCGCCGAGGTCGTCTATCGGAAGATGCGCCTGCACGGCGCCGAGGTCGAGCGCTTCACCCCGGGCGGGAAGCCCGTCGTCCTGGAGCTGGACGGTCTGCGGCTCGGCCTCGCCGTCTGCGCGGACGCCGCCGATCCGACGCACGCCGAGGAGACCGCCGCGCTCGGCATCGACGCCTACGTCGCCTCCACCCTCTACGGGCCCGGCGCCGCCCAGGCCGAGCGCCGGGACGGCCACGTCCGCGACCGGGCCGCCGCCCACGGGGTGTGGTGCGTGCTCGCGACCTGCGCCGGGGCCACCGGCGAGTACCCGGACAGCTCGGGCGGCTCCGGCGTCTGGGCCCCGGGCGGCGGCCTCGTCGCCCAGGCCGGTACCGCCCCGGGCGAGCTGGTCCGCGCCGAGGTGGCCCGTACCGGCCTGCCTCGGCCGTAGGCGCCGGGCCCGAACCGGGACCAGAACCGGAAACCGGGTCACCCCCACCGGAAATACCCGGGCCCCGCTCGCGGCTGTGGTGATCGGAGATCCGTTCCGGGCCCGGTCGGGCCCGTACAGGAGGTGCAGCGCGCGATGGGTGGCCAGCAGGAGAAGCCGCAGGAGTACCGGATCGAGCACGACTCGATGGGCGAGGTCCGGGTACCGGCCGACGCGAAGTGGCAGGCGCAGACGCAGCGGGCGGTGGAGAACTTCCCGGTGTCCGGTCAGCGGCTGGAGCGGGCGCACATCGCCGCGCTGGCCCGGATCAAGGCGGCAGCCGCCCGGGTGAACGCCCGGCTCGGGGTGCTGGACGAGGAGACGGCGGAGGCGATCGCGGCGGCGGCCGAGGAGGTCGCGGACGGGCGCTGGGACGACCAGTTCCCGGTGGACGTGTTCCAGACCGGCTCGGGCACCTCGTCCAACATGAACACCAACGAGGTGATCGCCACCCTGGCCGGGGAGCGGCTGGGCCGGCCGGTCCACCCGAACGACCACGTCAACGCCAGCCAGTCGTCCAACGACGTCTTCCCGTCCTCGATCCACATCGCCGCCACCGGCGCCGTCACCCACGACCTGGTCCCGGCGCTGGAGCACCTCGCGGAGGCGTTGGAGCGCAAGGCCGCCGAGTTCGCCCGGGTGGTCAAGTCGGGCCGCACCCACCTGATGGACGCCACGCCCGTCACGCTCGGCCAGGAGTTCGGCGGCTACGCGGCGCAGGTACGGCACGGGCGGGAGCGGCTGCTGGCCACCCTCCCCCGGGTGGCCGAACTCCCGCTCGGCGGCACGGCGGTGGGCACCGGGATCAACACCCCGCCCGGCTTCCCGGAGGCCGTCATCGCGGAGGTCGCCCGCGCCACCGACCTGCCGCTGACGGAGGCCAGGAACCACTTCGAGGCGCAGGGCGCGCGGGACGCCCTGGTCGAACTGAGCGGTCAACTGCGCACGGTGGCGGTCGGGTTCACGAAGATCGCGAACGACCTGCGGTGGATGGGCTCCGGTCCGCGCACCGGGCTCGGCGAGATCAACCTGCCGGACCTCCAGCCGGGTTCGTCGATCATGCCGGGCAAGGTGAACCCGGTGCTGCCCGAGGTGGTGCTGATGGTCGCCGCCCAGGTGGTGGGAAACGACGCGACGGTCACCCTGGCGGGCGCGAGCGGCAACTTCGAGCTGAACGTGATGCTCCCGGTGCTCGCCCGCAACGTCCTGGAGTCGGTGCGGCTGCTCGCCAACAGCGCCCGGCTGCTGGCCGACCGGACGGTGGACGGCATCACCGCCAACGTCGAACGGGCCCGGGAGTACGCGGAGTCCTCACCCTCGGTGGTGACCCCGCTGAACCGCTACATCGGGTACGAGGAGGCCGCGAAGGTCGCCAAGCAGGCACTGGCCGAACGCAAGACGATCCGTCAGGTGGTGCTGGAGCGCGGCTACGTCGAACAGGGCAGGCTCACCGTGGAGCAGCTGGACGAGGCGCTGGACGTGCTGCGGATGACGCACCCCTAGCGGGCCGGGCCGGCCGGCGGCTGTGACACGGCTTGGTCCCGGTCGCCGGCCTCGCCTTCGCCGGAGGACGCGCGCCGGGGCGCGGCGGGCGGTTGCGCCCTCCGCGCCCCGGTCACGGGCTGCGGGGAAGATCAGCCCTTGGCGCGACCGGCCCGGCCGCGCCGCATCGATGCTCCGTTCGACGTCATGGTCGCCATCGAGATCGCCGCGAGGCCGAGCAGGAACATCACGGCGCCCACGATGACGCAGGTCACGATGTTCTTGCCGTGCGCGACGGACCCGGAGACGACCCACGGGGAGATGATCGTCCAGGCACCGAGCGCGGCGGCCGCCCAGGCCCGCGCGTGGGTGCGTTCGTAGGCCGACCCGTAGCCGGCCATCAGAGCCGTGTAGGCCAGCCCGACGATCAGGCAGGTCACGGTCAGGGTGTTGTACGCGGTGAAGCCGACGATCCACGGCGATGCCGCCAGGAAGAGGCCGGCCAGGACGGCCAGGGCCTCGATGCCCTGGGCGCGGGGGGTCGAGGTGACCCGCTCGTAGCGTTCGCGCAGTTCGACGATGTCCGGATGGTGCTCCATGCCCGTCGTCGGGATATGGGTTGCCACCGATACCACCTCCTGTGGTCGGAACCGGTAAGGCGCTTGCCCCGTACCCATTCTGGCTCTTATCCAACGATTTGCACCCAATAGTCCGGAATAACCGATAACCATCGGATCACGCCGGTGACCTGCGTCTCAACCGTCCGGGTCGCCATTGCCTATGCAACTCGTTGCATAGCAGGATGCGGGCCATGGCACTGGAGCACGCGATCCTCGTCTCACTGCTGGAGCAGCCCGGCTCCGGCTACGAGCTGGCCCGGCGCTTCGACCGCTCGATCGGGCGCTTCTGGACCGCCACCCACCAGCAGATCTACCGGGTGCTGCGGCGGATGGAGACGGACGGCTGGGTGGCCGCGCAGGAGGTCAGCCAGGACGGACGCCCGGACAAGAAGGTCTACTCGGCGGCCGAGGCCGGACGGGCCGCGCTGGCCGGCTGGCTGCGCGAACCGGTCGAACCGGAGACCGTCCGGCACGAGCTCGCGGTCAAGATCCGGGCCGCCGCCTTCGACGACCCGGCCGCACTGATCTCCGAGGTCGAACGGCACCGCGAGGGCCATGCCGCCCTGCTCGCCCGCTACCTGCACGGCGAGCAGCGGGACTTCCCCGACGCCACCGCGCTCGACGCCGGGCAGCAGCTGCAGCACGTGGTGCTGCGCGGCGGCATCGAGTATGAGCGGATGACCCTCGCCTGGCTCGACGACGTGCTCGCCACCCTGCGCCGCCTCTCCTCCGCCGGCTGACGGCGGACCGCCGACGACCGGCGGACGGCGGACGGCGGGCGACGCCCGGTCCCTGCCACCCGCCCCTCCTCACACCCTCGACCCCCGGGAGCCCCTCGATGCTCTTCAACCCGCGCAACTACGACCCCGCACAGTTCGACGAGCCGACCCGCCGACTGCTGCGCGCGACGGTGGACTGGTTCGAGTCCCGCGGCAAGAAGGCGCTGATCGACACCTACATCGACCGCAGCTGGTACGCCGACTTCCTGGACTTCGCCGCGAAGGAGGGCCTGTTCGCGGAGTTCCTGACCCCCGCCTCGGCCGACCCCGACAAGCGCTGGGACACCGCCCGCATCGCCGAGCTGAACGAGATCCTCGGCTTCTACGGCCTCGGCTACTGGTACACCTGGCAGGTCACCATCCTGGGCCTGGGCCCGGTCTGGCAGAGCGGGAACGAGGCCGTCCGCGCCCGCGCCGCCAAGCTGCTGGCCGAGGGCCACGTGATGGCCTTCGGCCTCTCCGAGCGCACCCACGGCGCGGACATCTACTCCACCGACATGATCCTCACCCCGGACGGCGAGGGCGGCTTCACCGCGACCGGCTCCAAGTACTACATCGGCAACGGCAACGTGGCCGGCCTGGTCTCGGTGTTCGGCCGCCGCTCGGACGTCGAGGGCCCGGAGGGCTACGTCTTCTTCGCCGCCGACAGCCGCCACGACGCGTACCACCTGGTCAAGAACGTGGTGAACGCGCAGATGTACGTCAGCGAGTTCCGCCTGGAGGACTACCCGGTGCGCGCCGAGGACGTGCTGCACACCGGCCAGGCCGCCTTCGACGCCGCGCTCAACACCGTCAACGTCGGCAAGTTCAACCTCTGCACCGCCTCGATCGGCATCTGCGAGCACGCGATGTACGAGGCCGTCACGCACGCCCACAACCGGGTGCTGTACGGCAAGCGGGTCACCGACTTCCCGCACGTCAAGCGGGAGTTGACCGACGCCTACGTCCGCCTGGTGGCGATGAAGCTGTTCAGCGCGCGGGCCGTGGACTACTTCCGCACCGCCTCCCCCGAGGACCGCCGCTACCTGCTGTTCAACCCGATGACCAAGATGAAGGTCACCACCGAGGGCGAGAAGGTCATCGACCTGATGTGGGACGTCATCGCCGCCAAGGGCTTCGAGGCGGACACCTACTTCGACAAGGCCGCGAAGGACATCCGCGGCCTGCCGAAGCTGGAGGGCACCGTCCACGTCAACCTGGCGCTGATCCTCAAGTTCATGGGCAACTACCTGTTCGCCCCGGCCGACTACGCCCCGGTGCCGAGCCGCCTGGACGCCGCCGACGACGACTTCCTGTTCCGGCAGGGCCCGGCCCGCGGCCTCGGCGCGATCCGCTTCCACGACTGGCGCGCCGCCTACGACCGCCACGCCGCGCTGCCCAACGTCGCCCGCTTCCGCGAGCAGGCCGACGGCTTCTGCGCGCTGCTGCTCGAGAACGCGCCGAGCAAGGAGCAGCAGGCCGACCTGGACTTCCTGCTGGAGATCGGCCAGCTGTTCGCGCTGATCGTCTACGGCCAGCTGGTGCTGGAGCAGGCCGAGTTGACCGGCCTGACCGCCTCCGAGGACGGCGGCGACGTGCTGGACCGGATCTTCGACGCGCTGGTCCGCGACTTCTCCGCGCATGCCACCGAGCTGCACGGCAAGGCCTCGGCCACCGAGGAGCAGGCCGCCTGGGCGCTGACGAACGTGCGCCGCCCGGTCGCCGACCCGGCGCGGGACGCGCGGGTGTGGGAGCGGGTCGAGGCGCTCTCCGGCGCGTACGAGATGCGGCCGTAGGGCGGAGCGGCAGGACTCCGGGGGTGCCGGTCGGCGGGCCGGCACCCCCGGTTCACTTCTCCGGCCCACCGCCCGCGTTCACCTTCACCGTTCGCCCCTCGGTTCACCGCTCCGGTTCACCGCTCCGGGGAGGTCCGGCCGTCGCCGAGGCCCATGTCACGGGCCCGGGCGACCGCCTCGGCGCGCGTGGCGACGTGCAGCTTCTCGAAGATGTGGGTGATGTGGTTGCGGACGGTCTTCTCCGCGACCACCAGCTCCCGGGCGATCCGCCGGTTGTCCAGCCCGCGCGCGACCAGGCCCAGTACCTCGGCCTCGCGGGCGGTGAGTTCGGGGAAGAGCTGCCCCGCCTCCCGCATCTTCGCCCCGGCCAGCAGGGCGGTGATCCGCCCGGCCACCTCGCCGCCGAACACCGCGCCGCCCGTCGCCACCGTCCGCACCGCGTGCAGCACCTCCTCCCGCCCGGCCCCCTTGACCAGGTAACCGCGCGCGCCCGCCTGGAGGGCGGCGAGCAGATTGCCGTCGTCGTCCGACATGGTCAGCATCAGCACCGGCGGCGGCGCCTCCCGGGTGGCGAGCTGTCGGACGGCCTCCAGTCCTGAGCCGTCGGGCAGCGAGAGGTCCATGATCACCACGTCGGGGTGGTGCCGGGCGACCGCCCCCGGAACGTCGGCGACCCGCTCCGCCTCGGCGACCACGAGGACACCCTCGGCGCTCTCCAGTGCCGCCTTGAGCCCCTCCCGGAACAGGGGGTGGTCGTCGACGATCAGTACACGGACGGGCGGGTCTCCGGCCGGGTCCGCGGGTTCCACCGGCTGTTCTTCATCCACCCGGCCGACACTATCAGCGGCGATCACGTGACTTTCCGTGACGTGCGCGTGAAGCCCTCCGCGTGTCGGCCCGGCGCCCGCCGCACCCGACGGCGATGGACGGGCGGCGGACGGATAACAGATGACAGTCGACAGCTGACAGATTTTGAACTCTGTCAGCTGTCGACTGTCATCTCACCGCGGCCTCCCGGCCTCGCGCCCTCACCCCTGCGGATCGGCCTGCCCCGAGCGCATGGGCCTGCTGTCCCATTCCGGTCCCAGAGCGGTGCTGGGGGTGCCGACGCGGCCCAGGACGGCGGCGACCGGTCCGCGGCGGCCGGCCCGGAGGCCGTACCGCTCCCCCGCCCGGACGTAGACCAAGTCGCCGGGGAGCAGCGGCACTTCACCGAGCTCGCCGAGGAAGGAGGAGGCTCCGGAGAGGACCACCAGGAAGGCGTCGGCGGCCCGGTCCGCGTACGGTCCGCAGACACCGACCGGGTCGAGCCGTACGGTGCCCACCTCCACCTGCCGCCAGCTCGGGGCGGGTGCGGAGCCCGACCGCTGGGCCGGGATGACGGCCCGGGGCGGGGTGGGACGGACGGTGAGCACGGCGGTCGGCGCGCCGCGGACGGCGGTGAGCCGGTAGGAGGTGCCGGGCCGGTGGTGCAGCGCCTCGCCCGGGGAGAGGATCCGGCCGGCCGCGAGCAGCCGACCGGAGAGCACCACGGTCACCGATTCGACGGATTCGTAAGGGAGTTGCTCGACCCGGACGCCCGGCGGCAGCGCCTCGACGGTGAGTCCGGCGCGGACGGCCGGCCGCTGCTCGGGGTCGATCAGCCGCTGGAACGCGGGTGCGGTGCGGGGGACGGCAGCGGGGACGAGTATCACGAGGGGTCTCCTCGGATCGAGGACTGGCAGGACCCGTCGGGGCCGGTCAGGGCCGGTCGCGGCGGGTGGCGCGGCGGCGGGCCGGGGCGGCCCGGGCGCCGGCGGTGTGCCGGGGGACGGCGAGGGTCAGGCAGAGCAGTTCCGCGCCGATCGGTCCGGCTTCGAGGTGCAGCGTGCGGCCGCGGTGGGCCATCAGCAGGTCCCCCACGGATGCCAAGTGGTCGGTCTCGTCGGAGAGTTGCCCGACGACGGCGGCTCCGCGCAGCACGTGCAGGACGGTCTCGGTGTCGGGCCGGCCCGCGAGCACGTGGTGGGCTCCGGGGCTCAGCCGCAGGTGGTCGAAGGTCTCGCAGGCGCTGGCGAGCATCGGGCGCCGGGCGAGGGAGCGGATCCGTACCCGCTCGCCGTTCGGGCCGATGACGACCATGGCCGCGCCGGTGTCGGTGGTGACGATCACCTGGGGTCACCTTCTTCGGAGGAGGGCGGGACGGCGAGGACGGCGTGGAAGTACTCCAGTCCGGCCGTGCCGGCGGTCAGCACGGTCCGCGAGCCGAGCGGCAGCACGATCGCGGTGCCCTCGACCAGCGGCAGGCCGGACTCGGCACGCTCCCGACGGTCCTGGCGGTCCTGGCGGTCCTGGTGGTCCGGCTGGTTCGGCTGGTTCGGATGCACGGCGCCCTCGGGCAGTTCGGCGAGACCGGAGCCGGCGGTGACGTAGAGCGCGTGCTCGACGCCGTCGGCGGCCACCTCGGTGCGCCGGCCCGGGTCGAGCCGTTGCAGGCCGACGCCGCGCAGCGGCCCGGCGAGCAGGCGGCCGGGGTCGACGGCGCCTCGGCGGCGCAGGTCGGTGATCACGGTGCCCGACATGACGGGCGCTCCTTCCGGTCGCGGGCGGGCGCTGCGGTCCGCCTCTGTGATCCACCGTGCGCCGCCCGTTGTCCCGGCCACACGGGGGTGTCGTCCCGTCCGGCTCCCGACCCGATCCCACCCGGGATCCCGGCCCCGTCCCGGCCGGATCCCGCTCCGGTCCCGCCCCGGTCGCGCCAGGGTCCTGCCCTGGTCGCACCCCGGTCGCGCCCCCGGTCCGGTCGCGGCTCCCGATCCCGCGCACCGCCCTCCGCACGCACCCCGGGAACCCCGTCCGCGCGCACCCCGGGAGCCCCCGTCCGCGACCGCCCCGAGCCGCCCGGAACGACGTACGGTGGAACCGGAGGCCGTGTCATGCACGTCACCGGAACCCACTTCACCCGCTTCGCCGACCGCACCGAGGCGGGCCGTCGGCTGGCCGCCTGGCTCGGCCACCTGGCCGGCCCCGACACCGTGATCGTGGCGCTGCCGAGGGGCGGCGTGCCGGTGGCCGCCGAGGTCGCCGCGGCGCTCGGCGCACCGCTGGACATCTGCGTGATCCGCAAGCTCGGCGTGCCGTACCAGCCCGAGCTGGGCATGGGGGCGATCGGCGAGGACGGCGTCCGGGTGCTGAACGAGCAGGTGATCCGGTTCTCCTCGGTCACGGACGGCCAACTGGCCGAGGTGGAACGGCGCGAGCGCGCCGAGCTGGCGCGCCGGGCCCGCCGCTACCGGGGTGACCGGCCGCCCGCCGACCTGCGCGGACGGACGGTGGTCGTGGTGGACGACGGCATCGCCACCGGGTCCACCGCCCGGGCGGCCTGCCGGATCGTCCGGGAGCGCGGCGCGGCGCGGGTGGTGCTCGCGGTGCCGGTCGCGCCCGCGGACTGGGCCGAGCGTCTCGACGAGGTCGCCGACGAACTGGTCTGCGTCGACACGCCGTCCCCGTTCTACGCGATCGGCGAGTTCTACGCCGACTTCTCGCAGACCGAGGACGAGGAGGTGCTGCGGCTGCTGGCCGAGGCCGCCCGTGGCGACCCGCCCGGGGCCTCCGCCGGGGTCGACCGGGAGCTGCCGCTGCCCGTCGCCGGGGTCCGCCTCGCGGGCCGGCTGACCGTCCCGGCCGGCGCGCGCGGCGTCGTCGTCTTCGCACACGGCAGCGGCAGCGGTCGGCACAGCCCGCGCAACCGGCACGTCGCCGAGTACCTGAACCGCACCGGGCTGGCCACGCTGCTGTTCGACCTGCTCACCGAGGCCGAGGAGCCCGACCGGCGGAACGTGTTCGACGTGGCGCTGCTGGGCGGCCGGCTGACGGCCGTCGCCCGGCGGCTGGGCCCGGCGGAGGGCGGCCCGGGCGCCACCGTGCCCGAGACCCGGGGCCTGCCGCTCGGCCTGTTCGGTGCCAGCACCGGCGCCGCGGCCGCGCTGCACACCGCCGCCGAACTGGGCCCGGCGGTGCGCGCCGTGGTCTCCCGGGGCGGTCGCCCGGACCTCGCCGCGCCCGACACCCTGGCCCGGGTCCGCGCCCCGACGCTGCTCGTGGTCGGGTCGCTGGACCCCACCGTGCTCGACCTCAACCGGCGGGCCCGGAGCCGACTGCGCTGCGAGACCGGGCTCGCGGTGGTGCCGCACGCGAGCCACCTGTTCGAGGAGCCGGGGACCCTGGACCGGGTCGCCGAGCTGGCCGCGGACTGGTTCCTCCGCCACCTCCCGCGCCCCGTCGGCCCCGGGAGCGCGTGACCGTCCCATTGCGCAGACTTCGTGCTTCACCCCCGGTGAGCAGCGCATTTTGCGCAGCTGACAGCGGGAATTTCTGATCAGCTTGTACACATTGAGCAGTCAAAATCCGACCTGTTGCCCAACCACCCCGACAGGAGCAAGCTCTCCGCAACCACACCGCCCACCCGTTCGGTGCGGTCGCGATCCAGCGGAAGCCTCGACGGCGAGGCCCGAAGTGGAGGAACGAGCGATGACCCCGCAGTCCCACGCCCTTGAGTTGACCCCCGAGGAGCGCGAGGCCGGTCTTGACGCCGACCAGCTGCGCCGCCTCGTCGGCCTCGTCGAGCACGACGCCGCCGCCGACCCCTTCCCGGTGACGGCCCAGGACGCGGTCGTCTTCGTGGTCGGCAACGCCACCCAGACGGCGCAGTTCTACCAGGTCGTCTTCGGCATGGAGCTGGTCGCCTACTCCGGCCCGGAGACCGGCCGCCGCGACCGCAAGGCGTACGTGCTCCGCTCCGGCTCCTGCCGCTTCGTGATCAAGGGCGGCGTCCAGCCGGACAGCCCGCTGCTGGACCACCACCGCCGCCACGGCGACGGCGTCGTCGACCTCGCCCTGGAGGTCCCGGACGTCGACAAGTGCATCGAGCACGCCCGCGCGACCGGCGCCACCGTGCTGGAGGAGCCGAACGACGTCTCGGACGAGAACGGCACCGTGCGCCGCGCGGCCATCGCGACCTACGGCGAGACCCGCCACACCCTGATCGACCGCTCCCGCTACCACGGCCCGTACCTGCCGGGCTACGTCGTCGCGGAGAGCCGGGTCACCCACCCGGAGGGCTCGCCCAAGCGTCTCTTCCAGGCCCTCGACCACGCCGTCGGCAACGTCGAGCTGGGCCGGATGGACGAGTGGGTGGCGTTCTACAACCGCGTCATGGGCTTCGTGAACATGGCCGAGTTCGTCGGCGACGACATCGCCACCGACTACTCCGCGCTGATGTCCAAGGTCGTCGCCAGCGGCAACCACCGGGTGAAGTTCCCGCTCAACGAGCCGGCCATCGCCAAGAAGAAGTCCCAGATCGACGAGTACCTGGAGTTCTACACCGGCCCCGGCTGCCAGCACATGGCGCTCGCCACCAACGACATCCTCACCACCGTGGACGTGCTGCGGGCGCGCGGCGTGGAGTTCCTCTCCACCCCGGACTCCTACTACGACGACCCGGAGCTGCGCGCGCGGATCGGCAAGGTCCGGGTGCCGGTCGAGGAGCTGAAGAAGCGCGGCATCCTGGTCGACCGCGACGAGGACGGCTACCTGCTGCAGATCTTCACCAAGCCGATCGGCGACCGCCCCACCGTCTTCTACGAGTTCATCGAGCGGCACGGTTCGCTCGGCTTCGGCAAGGGCAACTTCAAGGCGCTCTTCGAGTCCATCGAGCGCGAGCAGGACCGACGCGGCAACCTGTGAGCGTCCGAGGGCTCTGACGGGCCCCGACGAGCTCTGTAGAAGCCCGGACGGACCCTGACAAGGGTCTGTCCGGGCCCTGACAGGCTCTGGCAGGCTCTGGCAGGCTCTGACGAACGGATCTCTGCCGAACGGTCGAGGAGGACCACGGAGATGGCGTACTACCGGCAGCTGGGAAGCATCCCGCCCAAGCGGCACACCCAGCACCGCACCCCCGAAGGCGGGCTGTACTACGAGGAGTTGATGGGCGAGGAGGGGTTCTCCTCGGACTCCTCACTGCTCTACCACCGGGGCATCCCCTCGGCGGTGGTCAACGCGGTGCCGTGGGAGCTGCCGGACCAGTCCACGGTGCCCAACCACCCCCTCCTCCCCCGCCACCTCAAGCTGCACGAGCTGTTCGCGGACCAGGACTGGAAGTCCGCGGACGTCGTCGGCAGCCGCCGGCTCGTCCTCGGCAACGGCGACGTACGGATCTCGTACGTCGCCGCCGGGGCCCCGAGCGAGCTCTACCGCAACGGGCTCGGCGACGAGTGCGTGTACGTGGAGTCCGGCTCCGGCACGGTCGAGACGGTGTTCGGCTCGATCGAGGTCGGACAGGGCGACTACGTGGTCATCCCCCGTGCCACCACCCACCGCTGGGTGCCGGCCGGGGACGAGCCACTGCGCGCGTACTGCGTCGAGGCGAACAGCCACATCACCCCGGTCAAGCGCTACCTGTCCAAGTACGGGCAGCTGCTGGAGCACGCGCCGTACTGCGAGCGGGACTTCCGCGGACCGGTCGGCCCGCTGGTCGTCGACGCCCCCGGGGACGTCGACGTGCTGGTCAAGCACCGCGGCCCGAACGGGATCGCGGGCACCCGCTACACCGTGCCGCACCACCCGTTCGACGTGGTCGGCTGGGACGGCTGCCTGTACCCGTACGCGTTCAACATCAAGGACTTCGAGCCGATCACCGGCCGGATCCACCAGCCGCCGCCGGCCCACCAGGTCTTCGAGGGCAACGGCTTCGTGATCTGCAACTTCGTCCCGCGCAAGGTGGACTACCACCCGCTGGCGATCCCGGTGCCGTACTACCACGCCAACGTGGACAGCGACGAGGTCATGTTCTACTGCGGCGGCGACTACGCGGCCCGCAAGGGCTCCGGCATCGGCCAGGGCTCGATCTCGCTGCACCCGGGCGGGCACACCCACGGGCCGCAGCCGGGGGCGTACGAGCGCAGCATCGGCGCGGAGTTCTTCGACGAGCTGGCCGTCATGGTGGACACCTTCCGCCCGCTGGAGCTCGGCGAGGGCGGCCGGGCCACCGAGGACGCCAACTACGCCTGGACCTGGGCCGGTCGGGGGCCCGGGCGATGAACGCGCTGCCTTCGGGGGGTGTGATCCCCGAGCTGTTCCGCGGACTGTTCGACGACGCGGCGGTGTTCCCGCCCGGGAACCTGCCGGTCGCCGAGGCGGTACCCGCGCACCGGGCGCACCGCGCGGCCTGGTACGCCGAGGCGGTCGGGCCCTTCCTCTGCGGGGCCGGCCGACTGGGCGAGCTGGCCGCGGCGGTCTCGGCCGACGCGGCTCCGGGCGCCGCGGAGGCGGACGACTCGGTGGTGGCGGGCGACCGGCCGCTCAAGGTCGGGCTGGTGCTGCCGGGGGGCAGCATCGAGCTCGCCCCGGCGCTCGCCGCCGCCGCACCGTTCGAGCTGGCCGGCGTCGAGCTGGCCACCCGGGACGCCGCCGAGGCGGTGGCCGCGCTGGACCGGCTGCTGCCCCCGGACGTCCCCGCCGCCGTCGAACTCCCGCGCGAACTGCTGCGCGGGGACGGGCTGGACGCCGTCCTGGACGTGCTGGTGGACAGCCCGTACCGGGCGAAGTTCCGCACCGGCGGGCTGGTCGCCGAGGCCTTCCCGGACGAGGACGAACTGGCCGCCTTCCTCACCGGGTGCGCGCAGCGCGGACTGCCGTACAAGTGCACGGCCGGACTGCACAACGCCGTCCGGCACACCGACCCGGAGACCGGCTTCGAGCACCACGGCTTCCTGAACGTGCTGCTGGCCGCGCAGGAGACCGACCGGGCCGCCGCGGCGGCGGTGCTGGCGGAACGCGACGGCGAGGTGCTGGCCAAGGCGGCACGCGCACTGACGGACCGTCAGATCGTGGTGATCCGCAACTCGTTCACCGCGTTCGGCACCTGTAGCATCGCCGAGCCCCTGGGTGACCTGGCCGCGCTCGGCCTGCTGTCGTCGCCCAGTCCACTGCACCAGGAGGACCGTTGAGCACCACCCCCAGCAGCTGGCTCGCCAGCGCCCAGGACTCGCCGTTCGGCGTGCACAACCTGCCGTACGGCGTCTTCACCGCCGCCGACCAGCCCGGGCGGCGCCGGATCGGCATCCGCGTCGGGGACTTCGTGCTGGACGCCGGGGCGGCCGCCCGCGCGGCCGGAGCGCCGTCGGTGCTGCTGGACGCGGACTCGCTCAACCCGCTGATGGCGGCGGGGCGCCCGGTCTGGAGCCGGGTGCGGGCGGACCTCACCACCTGGCTCACCGACGAGTCCTTCCGCGAGGCCCTGTCGCCGGCGCTGCTGCCGGCCGACGAGGTGGAGCTGCACCTGCCGTTCGAGGTCGCCGACTACGTCGACTTCTACGCCTCCGAGTACCACGCCACCAACCTGGGCCGGATCTTCCGCCCGGGCTCGGAGCCGCTCACCCCCAACTGGAAGCACCTGCCGATCGGTTACCACGGGCGGGCGGGCACGGTCGTGGTCTCCGGCACGCCGGTGGTGCGGCCGTCCGGGCAGCGCAAGGCACCCGCCGACGCCGCACCGACCTTCGGGCCGTCCCGCCGGCTCGACATCGAGGCCGAGGTCGGCTTCGTCGTCGGCACGCCGTCGGAGCTGGGCCGGCCGGTCGCGCTGGATGACTTCCGCGAGCACGTGTTCGGCGTCTGCCTGCTCAACGACTGGTCGGCGCGCGACATCCAGGCCTGGGAGTACGTGCCGCTCGGCCCCTTCCTCGGCAAGTCCTTCGCGACCTCCATCTCGCCGTGGATCGTGCCGCTGGACGCCCTGGACCACGCCCGGGTCACGCCGCCGGAGCGCGACGTCGAGCCGCTGGCGTACCTGGACGACCGGGGCGGCGAACCGTGGGGCCTGGACCTCGCGATGGAGGTCCGGCTGAACGGGCACCAGGTCTCCCGGCCGCCGTTCGCCACCATGTACTGGACGGCGCAGCAGCAGCTGACCCACATGACGGTCAACGGCGCCTCGCTGCGCACCGGCGACCTGTTCGCCTCGGGGACGGTCAGCGGGCCGGAGCGGGACACCCGGGGCGCGCTGATCGAGCTGACCTGGAACGGCGAGGAGCCGCTGAAGCTCCCGGACGGGACGACCCGGACGTTCCTCGAGGACGGCGACGAGGTGACCATCACCGCCACGGCGCCCGGGCCGGACGGCACCGTGATCGGGTTCGGCGAGGTCACCGGGCGCGTGCGGGGCTGAGGGCTCACGACCGACGGATGACGGATGACAGATAACAGCTGACAGATTTCATCATCTGTTAGCTGTTATCTGTCATCCGTCAGCCCACCGCCGGCGGCTCCCGCCTACAGCCGCGAGCCGCCGGTGGCGTCGACCACGCGCCCCGTCATCCACCGCGCGTCGTCCGAGGCGATGAAGGCGACGACGTCCGCGATGTCCTCCGGCGCCCCGACCCGGCCGAGCGCGGCGACCGAGGCCGCCCAGGCCCGCGCCTCCGGATCGCCCAGGAACTCCGCATTGAGGTCGGTGTCGATGATCCCGGGCGCCACGGAGTTGACGGTGATCCCGCGCGGCCCGAGCTGCTGGGCGAGGTTGAGCGAGAAGGTGTCCAGCGCGCCCTTGGTGGCGCCGTAGGCCATGATCTCCGGCATGGCGAGCCGGGCCAGGCCGCTGGAGATGTTGATGATCCGGCCGCCGTCACGCAGTCGCTCCAGCCCGTGCTTGACGATGAAGAACGGTGCGCGGACGTTGACCGCGAAGACCTCGTCGAACTCCTCCTCGGTCAGGCCGGCGAGGTCGGAGCTGCGCCCGATCCCGGCGTTGTTCACGATGATGTCGACGCCCCCGGCCGGCGCGTACTCGCCTATCCGCACGTCGAAGGCCTCCCACAGCGCGACGGCATCGCCGTGCCGCCCGAGCGCGGCGGGCAGCGCGAAGGCCCGCCCGCCGTCCGCCCGGATGCCCGCCACCACCTCCTCCGCCGCCACCGCATCGCGGGCGTAGCCGACGGCGACGGTGGCGCCGTCCCGCCCGAGCCGGCGGGCGATGGCCCGGCCGATCCCCCTGCTGCCCCCCGTGACCAGTGCCGTCTTGCCCTGAAGCCTGTCCGCGCCCATGTCCGAGCCCCCTCCTGTTTGCACTCAACGCATTTCTTGAGCGATCGCTCAAAAAATACGCTAGCACACACTTCTTGAGTGAGTGCTCTAAAATTCAGCGCATGACAGAGGCGCACGCGGCGACAACGGCATCCCCGGACGGGCCCACCGGCCCGCCGCGCACTCCCCGTCGCGGACGCCCGCCGGCCTTCGACCGCGCCGAGGCCCTGGCCGCGGCCACCCGGCTGTTCTGGCAGCACGGCTACGAGGCCACCTCCGTCACCGACCTCACCACCGCCATGGGCATCCGCCCCGGCAGCCTGTACGCGGCCTTCGGTGACAAGCGGTCGCTGTTCGAGGAGGTGGTCCGCCAGTACGGCCACTCCCCCGCCGGCGAGTTCGCGGCCATCGCGCTGGCGGAGGAGCCCACCGCGTACGGCGCCTTCGCCCGCATCCTGCGCGAGGCCGCCGCCGTCTACGCCGACCCGTCGCATCCGACCGGCTGCCTGGTGATCTCCGCCGCCACCAATGTGACCCCGCAGGACGCCGTCATCCAGGACCAGCTGCGCGAGCGACGCAACGGGAACCTGCGCACCTTCGAGGAGCGGCTGCGCCGGGCACAGCAGGACGGCGAACTGCCGCCGGAGGCCGACCCGAAGGGGCTGGCCGGCTACTTCGGTGCGGTACTCCAGGGCATGTCCCAGCAGGCCCGCGACGGCGCCACCCCCGCCGACCTGGCCCGCACCGCCGAACTCGCCCTGCGCGCCTGGCCGTAGCGCCTCCCGCGCACCCGCGGAGCGCCCCTGGAGCGCCCGTCGGAAACATGATCGCCGGGCGAGTGATCACAACGGGCGCCTGCCCCGGTACGGTGGACGGTGGGAATCACCATCGCCGACGACAGCACCGAGGAACGGGAGCGGGCCCGATGAACGCAGAGGTGGCGGAGGTCCAGGCGTTCCTGGACGGCGGCGTCGGACGGCTCGTGCTGAACCGCCCGCGGGCGCTCAACTCGCTGACCCACGTCATGGTCACCGCCCTGCGCGCCACCCTGGACGGCTGGGCCGCGGACGACCGGATACGCGCCGTCGTGCTGACCGGCGCGGGCGAGCGCGGCCTGTGCGCGGGCGGCGACATCCGCGCGATGCACGACGACGCCAAGGCGGGCGGGGCCGGCACCCGGGCGTTCTTCCGCGACGAGTACCGGCTGAACGCGCTGATCGCCCGCTACCCGAAGCCGTACGTCGCGGTCATGGACGGCATCACCATGGGCGGCGGCGTCGGCGTGTCCGCCCACGGCGCGGTGCGGATCGTCACCGAGCGGTCCACCGTCGCGATGCCCGAGACCCGGATCGGGATCGCCCCGGACGTCGGCGGCAGTCGGCTGCTCGCCCACGCCCCGGGCGAGTTGGGCACCCACCTCGGGCTCAGCGCGGCCTCGATGGGCCCGGGCGACGCCCTGCTGTGCGGGTTCGCGGACCACTTCGTGCCCTCGCGGCGCATCCCGGACCTGCTCGACGCCCTGGGCCGGAGCACCGCCACGGCGCCCGACAGCACCACCGCCGTCGCCTCCGCCGTCGCGGCCGTCGTCGCCGCGCACGCCGAGCCCGCGCCGCCCGCCGCACTGGCCGCCCAGCGCCCCTGGATCGACGCCTGCTACGCGGCCGACACGGTCGAGGAGATCGTCGACCGGCTGCTGAACTCCGGTGTCCCGGAGGCCAAGGAGGCCGCCGAGGCCGTCCTGGCGAACTCCCCCACCGCCGTGAAGACCACCCTGGCCGCGCTGCGCCGCGCCCGTATGCTCCCCTCGCTGGAGGCCGTGCTCGACCAGGAGTACCGGATCTCCTGCGCCGCGCTGGAGGGCCACGACATGGTCGAGGGCGTCCGCGCGCAGGTGATCGACAAGGACCGCAACCCCCGGTGGAAGCCCGGCACCCTCGCCGAGGTGACGGAGGCGGACGTCGCCCGCTTCCTCGCCCCGCGCGTGGGCGACGAACTGGGCCTGGCCTGAGCCCCACCCCTTCCCCGCCCCCTTCCCCCGCCCCACCTCCACCGGCACACCTGGAGCCCGCCATGAACCACCCGGTCCCGCCGCCGACCCCGGCCGGGGGCACCGACCCGCTGTCCCGGGTGCCGCTGGGCGAGCAGGTGCGCGGGCTGCTGCTGGAGGGCCTGCTGAACGGCCGCTGGCAGCCCGGGGACCGGATCGTCGAACGGCGCCTGGCCGCCGAGTTGAACGTCAGCCAGGCGCCGGTCCGCGAGGCGCTGCGCGCACTCCAGACCCTCGGGCTGCTCGACGCCGAGCCCAACCGGGGCGTGCGGGTGCGCGAGATCGGCCCGGCCGAGCTGCGCGAGGTCTACCAGGTGCGGGCCGCGCTGGAGCGGCTGGCCGCCGAGTCGGCGGTGGTCCGGCTGGCCGGGGACACCACCGCGCTGGAGCGGCACGCCGAGCGGATGGCGACGGCCGCGGCGGCGGGCGACGCCCTCGGCCAGGCCCGGCACGGGGTGGCCTTCCACCGCGAGATCGTCGCCGCCTCCGGCAACGGGACGCTGCTGCGGGCCTGGGAGGGCCTCGGGGTCGAGGTGTGGACGGTGCTGTCGCTGCACCGGGTCCGGCCGGAGCTGCACGAGAACGCCGCCGACCACCGGCCGCTGATCGAGGCCTTCCGGCGGCAGGACCCGGCGGTCGGCCGGCTGCTGGCCGAGCACGTCCTGGAGTACGCCTGGCACTCCGACTGAGCCGCTCGGGCCGGGGTTGCCCTTCCGCATAAAGTTCGCATAGAGATGATCGATCATCGCTCAAACTACCCGCCAGTAGCGGTTGACGGGCCACCCGATCACTCTCTACCGTCCAAATAGTTCCATGGAGAGAAATGCTATTCCGCATCCTGGAATAAGCACCCTGAAGCGCACCGGTAAAGGGGAACCACCCGTGTCCCAGCTCGACCAGCTTCCCGACCACGACCCCGAGGAGATCGCGGAGTGGCGCGCGTCCCTCGACGCCGCCCGCGACTTCGGCGGACCGAACCGCGCCGCCCACCTGCTGCGCCGCCTCGTCGAGCACGCCGAGCTGCAGCGGCTCGACGTCCCTCCGCTGCTGGACACCCCGTACGTCAACACCATCCCCACCGCCGCCGAACCGGAGTTCCCCGGCGACGAGGAGATGGAGCGCCGGATCACCGCCTGGAACCGCTGGAACGCCGCCGCCATGGTGACCAGGGGCAACCACCGCGGCGGCCTGGGCGGGCACATGGCCACCTACGCCTCCGCCGCCTGGCTGTACGAGGTCGGCTTCCAGCACTTCTTCCGCGGCAAGGAGGCCGACGGCTCCGGCGACCAGCTGTACGTGCAGGGCCACGCCGCCCCCGGCGTCTACGCCCGCGCGTTCCTGGAGGGCCGGGTCTCCGAGGCCCAGCTGGACCGCTTCCGCCAGGAGGCCGACGGCGACGGCCTGCCCTCCTACCCGCACCCGCGCCGACTGCCCTGGTTCTGGGAGTTCCCGACCGTCTCGATGGGCCTCGGGCCGCTCTCGGCGATCCACCAGGCCCGGTTCAACCGCTACCTGACCGCGCGCGGGATCAAGGACACCTCCGGCTCGCACGTGTGGGCCTTCCTCGGCGACGGCGAGATGGACGAGCCCGAGTCCACCGCCGCGCTCGCGCTGGCCGCCCGGGAGGGCCTGGACAACCTCAGCTTCGTCGTCAACTGCAACCTGCAGCGCCTGGACGGGCCGGTGCGCGGCAACGGCAAGATCGTGCAGGAGCTGGAGCGCCGCTTCCGTGCGGCCGGGTGGAACGTGGTCAAGTCGCTGTGGGGCGAGGCCTGGGACGAACTGCTGGCCCGCGACACCACGGGCGCTCTGGTCCGCCGGCTCGGCGAGGTGCCGGACGGGCAGTTCCAGACCTACGCCGCCTCGGACGCCGGGTACGTCCGCGAGCACCTCTTCCACAGCTCGCCCGAACTGCGGGCGCTCGCCGACACCGTGGACGACCGGCGGCTGATCGAGACGGTCGCCACCTCCCGGGGCGGCCACGAGCCGCGCAAGGTGTACGCGGCCTACCGCGCGGCGCTGGAACACCGGGGCGCGCCCACCGTGGTGCTGGTGCAGACCGTCAAGGGCTGGACGCTCGGCCCCGGCTTCGAGTCCCGCAACGCCAACCACCAGATGAAGAAGCTCTCCGGAGCCGAGTTCCGGGCCATGCGCGACCTGCTCGAACTCCCCATTCCGGACGCCGCGTTGAACGACCCGCTGCCCCCGTACGCGCACCCCGGCCCGGACTCGCCGGAGGCCCGCTACCTGCGCGAGCGCCGCGCCGCACTGGGTGGGCCGGCGCCCGCCCGCCGGGTGCGCTTCACACCGCTGCCCACCCCGCCCGCGAAGCCCTTCGAGACGCTGTTCAAGGGCTCCGGCAGCCAGGAGATCGCCACCACCATGGCCTTCGTCCGGCTGGTCAAGGACCTGCTGCGGGACAAGGCGACCGGCCACCGCTGGGTGCCGATCGTCCCGGACGAGGCGCGCACCTTCGGCATGGAGTCGCTCTTCCCGACCGCCGGGATCTACTCCCCGCTCGGGCAGACCTACGACCCGGTCGACCGCGACCAGCTGCTCCACTACAAGGAGTCGGCGACCGGCCAGATCCTCAACGAGGGCATCACCGAAGCCGGTTCGATGGCCTCGCTGACCGCCGCCGCGACCTCGTACGCGACTCACGGCGAGCCGGTCGTCCCGTTCTACATCTTCTACTCGATGTTCGGCTGGCAGCGCACCGCCGACCAGATGTGGGCGATGGCCGACCAGTTGGGCCGCGGCTTCCTGATCGGCGCCACCGCCGGCCGCACCACCATGACCGGCGAGGGCCTCCAACACGCCGACGGCCACTCCCAGTTGATCGCCTCCACCAACCCGGCCGCGCTCTCCTACGACCCTGCGTTCGGCTACGAGGTGGCCGTGATCGTCCGCGAGGGCCTGCGCCGGATGTACGGCGGCAGCGAGCAACACCCCCACGGCGAGGACGTGTTCTACTACCTCACCGTCTACAACGAGCCGCTGGTGCAGCCCGCGCTCCCGGACGGCGAGGAGGTCGTGGACGGCATCCTGCGCGGCCTCTACCGCTACCGTACGGCGGACGCCGCCGCGTCGTCCGCCACCCCGGCCGTCGACCTGCCCGCCGACCCGCCGCGGCTCCAACTGCTCGCCTCCGGCACCGCCGTGCAGTGGGCCCTGACGGCGCAGCGGCTGCTCGGCGAGGAGTGGGGCGTGGCGGCCGACGTCTGGTCCGCACCCTCCTGGACGGAGCTGCGCCGCGAGGCGCTGGACTGCGACGCGGCCAACCTGGCGCAGGCCGCGGCCGGTACCGGCGCGGCGGCCCGCGTCCCGTACGTGACCAGGGCGCTGGCCGGAGCGCCCGGGCCGGTGCTGGCGGTCAGCGACTGGATGCGCGCGGTGCCGGACCAGATCCGCCCGTGGGTGGAGCAGGACTGGACCTCGCTGGGCACCGACGGCTTCGGCCTCTCGGACAGCCGGGCGGCGGCGCGGCGGCACTTCGGGGTGGACGCCGAGTCGGTGACGGTCGCGGCGCTGGCCGCGCTGGCCCGCCGGGGCGAGGTGAAGGCGGAGACCGTACGGCAGGCGGCGGAGCGCTACGGCGTCCGTTTCTGACCGGCCCGGCGTCCATCCGGCCGTCGCTCCGTCCCGCCACCGCCTCCGTCCGACCGCCCCGCCGCCGCCTCCGTCCCCTGGTGACCGGCGTCTCGCATACCAAGACTGGCGCGAGGCGGGGCGCGTCGTAGATCGTTGGGTGGTCAGGGCGCGCCCACAGGCGCCGAGCAGCGGAAATGGGAGTCGACGGCGATGACCGAGACCGAGACCTACGAGACGATCCTGGTCGAGCGCAAGGGCCGGGTGGGGCTGATCACGCTCAACCGGCCCAAGGCGCTCAACGCGCTGAACACCCAGCTGATGAACGAGGTGGTCGCCGCCGCGACCGCCTTCGACCGGGACCCGGAGATCGGCTGTCTGGTGATCACCGGCTCGGAGAAGGCCTTCGCGGCCGGCGCCGACATCAAGGAGATGCAGGGCAACCGGTTCCCGGACGTCTACCTGGACGACTGGCTGGGCCCGTGGGACCGGCTCGGCGCCCTGCGCAAGCCGGTGATCGCGGCGGTCGCCGGGTTCGCGCTGGGCGGCGGCTGCGAGTTGGCCATGCTGTGCGACGTCCTGCTGGCGGCGGACACCGCGAAGTTCGGGCAGCCGGAGATCAAGCTCGGCGTCATCCCGGGCATCGGCGGCTCGCAGCGGCTGACCCGGGCGGTCGGCAAGGCGAAGGCCATGGAGCTGTGCCTGACCGGTCGGATGATGGGCGCCGAGGAGGCCGAGCGGGCCGGACTGGTCTCCCGGATCGTCCCCGCCGACCAGCTGCTGTCCGAGGCGCTGGCCACCGCCGAGACGATCGCGGCGATGTCCGCCCCGGCCGCGATCATGATGAAGGAGAGCGTCAACCGCGCCTTCGAGACGACCCTCGCCGAGGGCGTCCGCTTCGAGCGCCGGCTCTTCCACGCGGCCTTCGCCACGGCGGACCAGAAGGAGGGCATGACGGCCTTCGCCGAGAAGCGCCCGCCGGAGTTCCAGAACCGCTGACGGCCGAGGACGGCTGACAACTGACGGCCGACGGATAACAGCTGACAGATTTCAGATTTCAACATCTGAAATCTGTCAGCTGAACCCTGTCCGAGGACAGCCCCGCTCAGCCCTGCTCCTCCACCGCCACCGTGTTCAGCCGGGCGAGCCCGCTGCGGGTGGCTGCGACCACGATCTGGTCGCCCGGGGCGAGCCGCCGGGTGCGGTCGGGGAAGTTCCACTGCAGCTGTCCGCCGTGGGCGAAGCGCACCGCGATCACCCGGACGCCGCCCGGGTCCTCCAGGTCGTGCCGGTTCAGCCCGATCAGCCCGCTGCCGTCCTCCACCGTCAGCTCGGCGATCAGCAGCACGTGCCGGAGCACCGACAGCGTCCCGCGCACCTCGCGCCCCATCAGCGCCGCCGCGAAGGCGGGCGCGGCCAGGTAGGACACCGACCGGGAGGCCGCGTTGTCCAGCGTCTTGTAGAAGTGACTCGCGAAGTCGTCCTCGAACAGCCGCACCACCACCCGGACCTCGGGATTGCCGTGGCGCGCCTCCAGAGCCGCCTCCAGGTTGGTGGCGTCGTCCCCGCTGACCGCGACCAGCGCCCTGCTGTGCTTCAGCCGGGCCCGGCGCAGCTGCTGTTCGAACGGGCCGTCGCCCATCACCACCGGGATCCCCAGTGCCCGTACGGCGGCGATGCCGCGCGCCTGCGGGTCCCGCTCCATGCAGACCACCGGCACGCCCATGGTGTGCAGCTGGGTCGCGACCCGGGTGCCGACGTTGCCGAGGCCGACGACGATCACGTGGTCCCGGGTGCCCGCCCCGGGGTTGCGCGGCTGCCCGCGCCGCCCGGAGCCCAGCACCTCGACCGCGATCGCGGTGGCGACCGGCGCGAAGGTGATCCCGCAGATGGTGATCACCACCTGCGCGACCCGCTGCCAGAACCCGCCGGTGCCCGCCCCCGTCCCGGCGGCGACGTCGGAGAGCTGGTCCGGCTGGGCGGCGCCGGCCAGGTCGAGCAGCGCGATGTAGACGGTCCAGCCGAAGTTCCGGTTGAGGTACCAGAGCACGCCGAAGGCCAGCAGCACCGCCGCGAGGGCGGTGAGCAGCACCAGGCGCATCCGGGCGCTGGTGAAGAAGCGCATGGTGTCGAGCAGCCGCCAGCGCAGCCGTCTCATCCAGTCGATCGGTTCCCGGGGCTCGATCCGCAGCACCTGGAGCGCCGCCCGGCCGCCCGGCTCCCCGTCCCGGGCGGGGCCGGGCGAAGGCTCCGGACCGGCCGGCGGCATCGGCCCGGCCGAAGGCTCCGGACCGGCCGGCGGCATCGGCCCGGCCGAAGGCTCCGGGTCGGCCGGCGGCGCCGGTTCGGGCCGTACGCCACCGGGGCGGATCGGCCCCTGGTCGCCGAACTCGGCGGCGAGCCGGACGAATTCGGCCGAGTCGCCCTGCTGCTCGGGCAGCAGCCGGATCCTGCCGAGGTCCTGCCGGTCGATCTGGTCGGCGACCACGCAGATCCGGTCGGAGGTGATGTCGTCGTCGAACGCGATGTGCAGGTAACGCCCCTCGATCTCCACCGAGTTGGGCCGCCCGAGCGCCGCGGAGGCGAAGGCCGGGGCGGCGGTGGCGGAGCCGGAGAGCGCGGCACCGTTCCTGAGCAGCCGTTCGATGTTCTCGCCGAGCCGCTGGTTGAACATCCGGAACACGATGCGGATGTCCGGGTTGTGGTTCTGCGCGCTGAGCGCGGCGTGGATGTTCTCCTGGTCGCTCCCCTCGACCAGGGCGAGGCCGCGCGCGGTGCCGATGGACACCGCGCGCAGCGCCTCCTCGGTGACGCTGGTGTACTCCACGACCGCCGCCACGCCGGAGAGTTGCTCGATCTGCGGCGCGTGGTCGCGGGTCCGGTCGGCGACCAGGACGACGACCGGCACCTCGTAGTGCTCGACGAGTTCCAGGACCAGTCGGTGTGCCAGCGCGTTGCCCCCGCAGACGATGTAGTGCTGGCTGATCGGCTCGACCGGAGGGGTCCCCCACCCTTCAGAAGTCATACCGACGGATGGTATCGACGGCAAGTGTCCGGAGGGTGACGTTCCGGCGACCGCGGCGAATCCCCCGAACGGCCGTATCCGACGCGCGGTCCGGCCGTGGCGCGGAGAGGCTGGGGTTCGTTCCCTGCCCGTCAGCCGGCCGCCCCGGCGTCAGCCCCGAGGAGTACGCCACCGTGGCCCCTCCGATCATCACCCCCGACGGCACCCCGGTCCAGGGTCCGCTCGGACTGCTCGCCAAGGCCGCCTGGCAGGTCCTGCTGGTCGCCGGACTCGCCTCGCTCGCCCTCGGGATCGTGGTCTTCGCCTGGCCCCGGGAGACGCTCCTGGTGGTGGGCGTGCTGTTCGGCCTCTACCTGCTGGTGATCGGCATCGTGCAGCTGATCGCCGCGTTCGGCACCCACTCCACCACCGCGCTGCGGGTGCTGGCCTTCATCAGCGGCGCGATCTGCGTGCTGCTGGGACTGCTCTGCTTCCGCAGTGCGGTGCAGTCGCTGCTGCTGCTCGCGCTCTGGATCGGGATCGGCTGGCTGTTCCGCGGCATCACCCAGCTCGCCGCCGCGATCTCCGACCCGATGATGCCCGCCCGGGGCTGGCAGGCCTTCGCGGGCGTGGCCAACACCCTGGCCGGTGTGCTGCTGATGGTGTGGCCGGTCGGGTCGATCACCGCGCTGGCCGTACTGTCCGGGTGCTGGCTGGTGATCCTGGGCCTGGTCGAGATCGTGACGGCACTCCAGGTCCGCAGCCGGGCCAAGCAGATCCCGTCCGGGGTCTGACAACAGCCGTCCTATAACACCGAGGCCGCGTCCCGCCGGGGCGCGGCCTCAGCGCTGGGCGGAACGGCTCACGGACGCGGAGCGGCTCACGGGCACGGAGCGGCTCACGGACGCGGCGCGTAGCCGATCCGGAAGGTCGCGGCCTCCAGCCGTTCCGGGTCGAGCCGGACGTCGGTCAGCCGCTCGGCGAGCGCGAACGCGGCCTCGCCGCACAGGTCGTACGCCTCCGTCTCCAGCTCGAAGCCGCAGGCGGTCAGCAGCTCGGGGATGCCGGGCGCCTCGGCGTCCGTGCCGTCCCGCTGGTCGGGGAAGAGCGGCTCGAAGTGCAGCCGCTGGATGCCGTGCTCCCACCAGTGGAAGTGGTCGGCCCCCAGGGCGTTGCGGTAGTGCGAGACCAGCCGGGTGCCCTCGGCGAGCCGGAGGATCTCCGCGTCCAGGGTGCCGAGGTAGCCGAAGGGCTCCACCGCGAGTGCCCAGCCGTCGAGTTCGGTGACGGCCACGAGCAGCCGGTCCTCGGCGGGGTCGAACAGCTCCCTGGCCTCGGCGTCGGCCCCGTTCGTGTAGGAGCTCCAGCGGGCCACCACCCCCTCCAGCCCGACGGCACCCGTCCCCGGCAGGGCGTTGAAGCGGCGCAGCAGTTCACCGGCCTCGAGCCCCTGCACCTGGGTGAGGCAGCAGGCCTCCCCCAGGACGGGGTAGCACCGGGTGAACCAGGTGTAGTCCGTGGCGTGTGCGGTCATGACGGCGATGCTGCCAGACGCCTCGGACAGCGCCCGCCCGAGGCCGTCAGAGCCAGACCGGCTCGTCCGTTCCCCAACGCCCCGGCGGGCGCGACCAGTCGGCGGGCGCCCCCTCGTACCCGATCGGCGGCAGGGCGTGGCGCAGCCGCCCGTACGGGGAGTCGACCTCGGCCAGCCGGCGGGCGGGGTCGTAGGGCTCGGACGGGCCTCCCCGCGGCGTCTCCGGTTCGATGCCGTGCAGCAGCCAGGAGGCCGTGCCGGCGAGGGAGAAGCGCAGGTGGCGGCCGCCGGGGCGGCGGGTGCGCTGGTCGGTGAGGGAGCGCAGCACGGCGGCGGCGACGAGGTAGCCGGTGCCGTGGTCGAGGGCCTGGGCGGGCAGCACGCCGGGGCGGCCGCCGGTGCCGGATCCGGTCTCGGGGGCGGCCTCGTGGGCGGCGATGCCGACACCCGCCTGGACCAGGCTGTCGAAGCCGCGCCGCCCGGCCCAGGGGCCGGTCCAGCCCCAGGCGCAGAGCTGGGCGAGGATCAGGTCCGGGCGACGGGCGAACAGCGCGTCGGGGCCGAGGCCGTGGGCGTCGAGGGAGCCGGGGCGGTACGCGGAGACGACGACGTCGGCGGTGGCGAGCAGGCCGTCGAAGACGGCGCGGTCGGCGGGCTCGGCGAGGTCGAGGCGGGTGGAGCGCTTGCCGAAGCCGGTGTCGGCGTGGGCGTCGTCGGCCTCGGGCAGCCGGGGCGAGTCGACCCGCAGGACGTCGGCGCCGAGCAGGGCGAGGGTACGGGTGGCCACCGGTCCGGCGATCACGCGGCTCAGGTCGAGGACCCGGATCCCGGCGGCGGGCCGGTCCACCGGGGCCTGGCCGAGCGGGCGGACCGGCGCGGTTCCGGCGGCGGCGCCGACCTCCAGGTGCTCCACGAGG
Source organism: Kitasatospora sp. NPDC001225 (assembly GCF_053597855.1). Classification (NCBI taxonomy): domain Bacteria; kingdom Bacillati; phylum Actinomycetota; class Actinomycetes; order Kitasatosporales; family Streptomycetaceae; genus Kitasatospora; species Kitasatospora sp. NPDC001225. The sequence continues at coordinate 2,912 of NZ_JBSFJC010000009.1, read as the reverse complement.
GGGTGCACGACGCTGCTCACCGGCACGACGGCCACCGCGAGCGCTCCCGCCGCGTACGCACGCTCCTGGATCCGCTCGGCCGGCAGCCTGCCGAGCACCTCGGCGAGCTGCTCGGGCCCGGCGTCCGCGGCGAGGCCGAGGGCGGAGAGCAGCCGGGTCCGGTGGTGCGGGTAGTTGGCGTGGGTGCGCACCCAGCCGTCGGCGGTACGCCAGAAGCCGGAGTGCGGGGCGAAGTTGACGGGCGCGCGGCCGTCGACCGTCAGGTGCCGCTCACTGACGAAGGCGGTGGCGACGGCCCCCTGGTCCACCCGGACGGCGGGGACGGACGCGGCCAGGGGCGCCGAACCGCCGGCGCGGTGGGACGCGAGCTCGGCGGCGGCCAGTGAACAGACCGCCACGGTGGCCCGGGCGAGCCGGCGCACCGGCAGCCCGGAGGGCAGGACGTCCTCCGGGCCGTGGAAGGTCACCCGCTCCAGCAGCTCGGGCGGTCCGCCGAGAGCGGCCCAGGCGTGGGCGGTCGGGCGGTCGACGGCTCCGGCGGCTGCCGCCGTTCCGGTGGTTCCAGTGGCCGCGGTGGTTCCTTCTGGCAACGGGCGCTCGGTCATGCCCGGCATTGTGCTCCCGTTCTCAGGCGCTCGCTGTGACGCCCGCCACCAGCATCAACAGCACCGCCGAGACCATGGTCATCCGGCGGGCCGCCTGCGGGGTGCCGCCGAACCGGCCGCCGAGCCGCCCACTGGCGTACGCGACCAGCCCGTACACCACCGCGCAGGCCAGCACGTTGAGCGAGCCGAGCGCGAGCACCTGGCCGCCGACCGGCAGGGCGGCGTCCGGGTCGACGAACTGCGGCACCAGGGACAGGTAGAGCAGCAGCCCCTTGGGGTTGAGCAGCGCGGTCAGCATGCTCTGGCGCAGCACCGTCGCGGTGGGCTGCGGCTTGGGCGCGGCGAGGGCGGCGGCGCCCCCGCTCTTGCGCAGCGCCAGCAGCATCATGACGGCCAGCACCAGCAGGTACGCGGCACCGGTGAGGCGCAGCACGGGCAGGGCGGCCGGGACGGCGCGCAGCGCGGCGGCCAGTCCGGCGCTGGAGAGCAGCGTGTGGACGGCGTACCCGGCGCAGACCCCGCCGACCGCGATCAGCGCGGCACGGCGTCCCTGGCCGAGGCCGCGGGCGGCGATGTAGAGCCAGTCGGGGCCCGGGGTGCAGACCAGCAGGAGGTCGACTCCGAGGAAGAGGAGGAGGGCGTGGGTGTCCATGGGCGTGGGCGTGGCCTGTCGTGCTCGTCGCGGTGTGGGCCCGGCGGATCGGCCAGGGGTCGTTCCGGCGGGTCGGCCGGAGGTTGTTCCAGCGGCCTGCCGGGGTGCCCCGGGGATCTGCCGGAGTGACCCGGCAGCGGGTTCGGTCACTGAAGGTAGCCGGATCGGGCTGGCACGCGATGGCGACTTCGTGCTGGTCGGAGCGGCGTTTTGGCAGAATGTTGCGCCATGGACCGAATCGACCGCAGAATCCTCCGCGAGCTCCAGCAGGACGGGCGCCTGACCAATGCCGAGCTGGCCTCCCGGGTGGACCTCACCCCGTCCCCCTGCCTGCGCCGGGTGCGTCAACTGGAGCAGGACGGTGTGATCCGCGGCTACCGGGCGGTGCTGGACGGCGCGGCGGTCGGACGCGGGTTCCAGCCCTTCGTGACGATCACCATGCGTCACGAGGACCAGGTGACGGTCGCCGAGTTCGAGCGCCGGGTGGCCGAGCTGCCGGAGGTGGTGGAGGCCCACCGGCTGTTCGGCGAACCCGACTACCTGCTGCGGATCGCGGTGGCCGACATCGCCGCGTACGAACGCTTCATCACCGACGTGCTCTCCGGCCTGCCGGGCATCGCGCAGGTCAACTCGCACCTGACGATGAAGCAGGTGAAGGCCGACCGGGGGCTGCCGGTCGGCGGGTAGGGTGCGAACGGGGGGCCCGCGCGGCCGCCCGTACGGGGGCAGAGCGACGCACTGCGACATGGGGGCTGAATTGCACGTGATCCGCCGTCTCGACCTGGGGTACTTCGTCCGACCGGCCACCGAAGTGGGCGGCCCGGAGCCGCGCGTGGAACCGGTGCTCGCGTACCTGGTCCGGCGTCCGGAGGGGCTGCTGCTGTTCGACACCGGGATCGGTGGCGGCGAACCGGAGACCGAGGCGCACTACCGCCCGGTCCGCCGCCCGCTGCCGGAGGCGCTCGCGGCGGCCGGGGTCGCCGTCGCCGACATCGACCTGGTGGTCAACTGCCACCTCCACTTCGACCACTGCGGCGGCAACCCGCTGTTCGCCGGCACGCCCGTCCTGGTCCAGGCGGAGGAGCTGGCCACCGCCCGGCGCGGCGGGTACACCATCGACGCGCTGGTCGACTTCCCCGGCGCCGAGCACCGCGAACTCGACGGGGAGGCCGAGGTCTGGCCGGGCGTCCGGGTGCTGCCCACCCCCGGCCACACCGGGGGCCACCAGTCGCTGCTGGTGGACCGCCCGGGCGGCGGGCCGGTCCTGCTGGCCGGGCAGGCCTACGACTTCGCCTCCGAGTACGGGCAGGCGGTGCTCGCCCGGCGGGCGGTGCGCGAGGGCGTGGCCCCGCCGCTGCCCGGGTACCGGGCCTGGCTCGACCGGGTGGCCGAGCACGGGCCGCACCGGGTGCTGTTCGCGCACGACAACGCGGTCTGGGAGCCGGCCGAGTAGCCGCCGGAGCCCCGGCTGTCCGGAGGGGACCGATCGCTCAGGAGGCCCGGAGCGTCCGGGACCTCCGGGGCGCCCAGGGTGGCCGGGGCAGCCGGGACATCTAGGGCCTGTGTGATGTTGTGATCAGTTGGGTGGTCGCACGAGGTCGTCTATCCAGATCATTGAGGCGCGGAGGTGGAGGCCTGCGAGGTAGCTCTCGGGC